>NZ_JAKTNS010000030.1:0-27700 GCF_022760915.1 Thermus thalpophilus
TTCTCTCCCTTCTCCCGCCCCCTCCGGGGTACAAGGCAATTTACTAGGCAAGCCCAATCCCTAGACGCTAAAGAGGACGTAGATCACGTCCCCGTCCCGCACCTCGTAGTCCTTGCCCTCGAGGCGCACCCAGCCCCGCTCCTTGGCCTTAGCCCACCCCCCGGCCTCCACCAGCTTGTCCCAGGGGATCACCTCCGCCCGGATGAAGCCCCGCTCCATGTCCGAGTGGATCTCCCCCGCCGCCTCCGGGGCCCTGGCCCCTTGGCGCACCGTCCAGGCCCGCACCTCCTTCTCCCCGGCGGTGAAGAAGGTGAGAAGCCCCAAGGCCCTATACCCCGCCTGGGCCAGGCGTTGCAGGCCGCTTTGCGTGAGGCCATAGGCGGCGAGGAGTTCCTTCGCCTCTTCTTCAGGAAGTTCGGCGAGCTCCGCCTCCAGCTTGGCGGAGGCCACCACCACCTCCGCCCCTTCCGCCTTCGCCTTCTCCCGCACCGCCTGAACGTGAGGGTTCCCCTCCCCCTCGGGGAGGTCCTCCTCCGCCACGTTGGCCACATAAATGACCGGCTTGGCGGTGAGGAGGGGGGTTTCCTTGAGGAAGCGGCGCACCTCCTCCGAAAGGGGGTGGGTGCGGGCGGGCCTTCCCGCCTGCAGGTGGGCGTAAAGCCCTTCCGCCGCCTCCAAGAGGGGAAGCCTTTCCCGGTCGGCCCGGGCCTCCTTGCGGAGGCGCTCAAGCCGGCGCTCTAAGGTGGCAAGGTCGGCGAGGAGGAGCTCGGTTTCCACCACCTCCGCGTCCTCCAAGGGGTCCACCCGGCCCATGACGTGGACCACCTCGGGGTCGGGAAAGCAGCGGAGGACGTGGGCGATGGCCGCCACCTCGCGGATGTGGGCCAGGAACTGGTTGCCCAAGCCCTCCCCCTTGTGGGCCCCCTTGACGAGCCCGGCGATGTCCACGAACTCCACGTGGGTGGGCACCACGGGCGGGACCCTTTCCCCCTTGGCGAAGACCTTCTGCAAGGCGTAAAGCCGCTCGTCCTCCAGGGGCACCACCCCCACGTTCTTGTCTATGGTGGCGAAGGGGTAGTTGGCGGCGAGGGCGTTCGCCCGGGTGAGGGCGTTGAAGAGGGTGGACTTGCCCACGTTGGGTAGACCTACGATTCCTACGGCAAGCATCTTAGGACCTCAAAAAAAGCCCCAAGCGGGGCCTCTTTCCATCCTATCACGTGGGTCTCGTATGATGGCGGGGTATGGACCTGGCCGCCCACATTGACCACACCCTCCTCAAGCCCACCGCCACCCCCGAGGAGGTGGCGAAGGCGGCGGAGGAGGCGCTGGAATACGGCTTCTATGGCCTCTGCATCCCCCCTTCCTACGTGGCCTGGGTGCGGGCCCGCTACCCCCACGCGCCCTTCCGCCTGGTGACGGTGGTGGGCTTCCCCCTGGGCTACCAGGAGAAGGAGGTGAAGGCCCTGGAGGCGGCCCTCGCCTGCGCCCGGGGGGCGGACGAGGTGGACATGGTCCTCCACCTGGGCCGGGCCAAGGCGGGGGACCTGGACTACGTGGAGGCCGAGGTGCGGGCCGTGCGGGAGGCCGTTCCCAAGGCGGTGCTCAAGGTGATCCTGGAAACCGGCCACTTCGCCCCGGAGGCCCTGGAGGCCCTGGCCGAGGCGGCCATCCGGGGCGGGGCCGACTTCCTCAAGACCTCCACGGGCTTTGGCCCCCGTGGGGCGAGCCTCGAGGACGTGGCGCTCCTGGTGCGGGTGGCGAGGGGCCGGGCCCAGGTGAAGGCGGCGGGGGGCATCCGCGACCGGGAAACCGCCCTTAAGCTCCTGGTGGCGGGGGCGAGCCGGCTCGGCACCTCCAGCGGGGTAGCCCTGGTGCGGGGGGAGGCGGGAAGTGGGTACTAGGAGGAAGCAGAGGAGCCTGGCCGGGCTTCCCGGTTACCTGGTCCTCCTTGTCCTCCTTCTCCTTTGGGCCTACCAAGAGTTCCGCCGCCCCGCCCCGCCCCCAGTAGAGGCGGGGAAGACCGAGGTCTACTTCATGCCCGAAAACGGGAAAAGGGCCAAGGCCCGGCTCCTCGCCCTCATGGCCTCGGCCCAGGAAACCCTGGACGGGGCCTTCTACGAGTTCCGGGACCTAAAAATCGCCCAAGGCCTGCTCGCCGCCCACAAACGGGGGGTAAGGGTCAGGCTTTACGGGGAAAGCGACTACCGGGAGGACTTTCGCCGCTACTTGGTGGCGGCTTCCTTGGGGCAAGGGGAAGAGCCTCCCAGGGTGCCCCGCGCCCTCTTGCAGGAACGGGTCAAGCCCCTTTCCCTTGACTGCGAGGAGGTCGCCGGCATCCCCGTCTGCTACGACGAGCGGGAGGGCTTCATGCACCACAAGTTCCTGGTGGTGGACCAGAAGGCGGTGTGGACGGGAAGCGTGAACATGACCTGGAACGCCTTCGCCCGCAACAACGAAAACGCCCTTCTCCTCCCCTCCCCCACCCTGGCGGAGGGCTACGCAAGGGAGTTCCAGGCCCTCTTCAGCGGGGTCAAGGAGGGTTTGGGCCAGCCCGTGGCCTTCGCCCTGGAAGGGGTGGAAGGGGTGGCGTACTTCAGCCCCAAAGGAGGCGGTCTCGCCCAGGAGGCCATTCTTAAGGGGATCCGGGAGGCCCAAAGGGAAATCCTGGTGGCCGCCTTCGTCCTCACGGACCGGGAGATCGTGGATGCCCTCCTGGGGGCCAAGCGGCGGGGGGTGGAGGTGCGGGTGGTCCTCGAGGCCCGCAACCTGGGGGACAGCCGGGAGGAGGCCTTGTTGCAAGGGGGCATCCCCGTGCGCAAGGACGCCAACCCCTACACCCTCCACCACAAGGTCATGGTCCTGGACGAAGCCCACGTGATCACGGGAAGCTACAACTTCACCTTCCGAGCCCGGGAGGTGAACAACGAAAACCTCCTGGTCCTAAAAAGCCCCTCCCTGGCGGAGGCCTACAGAAAGGAGGTGCTCAGGCTTTGGCAGGCGGGCGAACCCCTCTAGTCCTGGCCTCGGGAAGCCCTAGGCGGAAGGCCCTCCTGGAGGCCTTGGGCTACCCCCTAAAGGTGGTGGTCCCCGGGGTGGCGGAGGAGGACCTTGCCCTCCCCCCGCCCGAGCTCGCCCTGGCGCTTGCCCGACGCAAGGGGGAAAGGGTGGAAGGCCCTTGGGTCCTGGCGGCGGACACCGTGGTGGACTTGGAGGGCAAGGCCTTGGGCAAGCCCAAGGACCCGGAGGAAAACCGCCTTTTCCTAAGGCTCCTCTCCGGCAGGGAGCACCTGGTGCACACCGCCATCTACCTACGCACGCCCCTGGACGAGGTGGCGGAGGTGCACACGGCGGCGGTGCGCTTCCGCGCGCTTTCCGAAGAGGAGATCGCCTGGTACGTGCGAAGCGGCGAGGGCCTGGACAAGGCGGGGGGCTACGGGGCCCAGGGGCTTGGCATGGCCCTTTTGGAAAGGGTGGAAGGGGACTTCTACACCGTGGTGGGCCTGCCCGTGGCCCGGGTCTTCGCCCTCCTTTGGCAAAGGGGGTTTCGGCCGTGAGCGAAACCGCCCTGCGCCGCCTCCTCTTCCTTCTCCTCCTGGCCTTGGGACTCGCCCTGGCCGCCCTCACCCGGCCCCTGGCCCCCCGGGTGGCCCTCCTCCTTTCCCCCCTCACCGCCCCCCTTCCCACCTTGGGCCACCGCCTGGGGGAGAACGTGAGGGCGGGCCTCGCCGCCCTGATGAACCGCCAGGACCTCTACGGGGAAAACCGGACCCTCCGGGCGAAGGTGGCGGCCCTGGAGGCGGAGAACCAGCGGCTACGCCTGGAGGTGGAGCGGCTTTCCCGGGCCCTTCGGGTGCGGCAGGAGCAGGCCCCAGGGGTGGTGGCCGTGGCCCCCGTGGTGGGGGAGGACCTCTCCGGGCTCTACCGCCGCCTGGTGATTGGCCTGGGGGAGCAGGACGGGATCCGGGTGGGTATGCCCGTCACCGCCCCCGAGGGGCTCGTGGGCCTGGTGGTGGAGGTGGAGGCCCACCGGGCCCTGGTGCGCACCCTCCTGGACCCGGAAAGCCAGGTGGGGGTGCGCCCCGAAAAGGCCCCGGGCCGGGGCGTGGCCCGCGGCGCCCCCCCGGACCGGGTCCTCGCCGAGTTCCCCCCCACGGTCCAGGTGGCGCCCGGGGAGCTCCTCCTCACCGGGGCCCCTTTGGGCCTCTTCCCGGCGGGCATCCCCGTGGGTAGGGTGGAGCGGGTGGAGCGGGTGCAGGGGGGGCTGAAGCTCAGGGCCTGGGCCAAACCCCTGGTGGAGCTTTCCCTCCTGGAGGAGGTCATCGTCCTGAGGCCCCTATGAAGGCGCTTCTCGCCCTTTTCCTAACCCTCTTCCTGGCCGGGTTCTTGGGAGCGGTCTGGCCCCAAGGGCTCATGGCCCCGGACCTCTTCCTGGTCCTCGCCCTCTGGTACGCCTGGGAAAGGCCCTACTACCTGGGGCTTCCCGCCGCCTTCCTCCTAGGGCTTCTACAGGACCTCTTGGGCTTCGGCCTCCTGGGCCTCCACGCCACGGGCCTCCTCCTCGCCGCCTACGCCTTCTACGCGGCAAGCCGCCGCCTGGTGGCCGGGGAAGGCCTGGGGACCATCTTCGCCTTCCTCTGGGCTTTTTTCGCCAAGTGGTTCGGCTACTTCCTGGTGGCTTACTGGCTCCGTTTGGATCTTCCGCCGCTTCTGCCCCTGGACTTGTTCTTGGAGGGGCTTTTCACCCTTCCCCTTTTCCTCCTCGCCCTCCGCCTGGGCGGCTTGGGTAAGGCGCCATGACCGCACGGCTTTACGCCCTCATGGCCTTCTTCCTCCTGGCCTTTGGCCTCCTTGGGCTTAGGGCCTGGCAACTCCAGATCCTGGAGCACGAGAAGTACGCCCTAAAAAGCCAAGGGAACTACCTGAAAACCGAAGGCATCCCCGCCCCCAGGGGGAGGATCCTGGACCGCAAGGGCCGGGTCATCGCCCAAGACCGGTTGGTGGTGGACCTGGTCTACGAGGGCGGAGAGGTGGCCTACAAGGAAAGGCTTCTTCCCCTTCTGGGCCTAAAGGAGCTTCCCAAGGAAGCGGGGGTGCTCAAGGCCGGGGTGCCGGAACACCTCCTCCCCACCCTGGCGGAGCTCACCGCCGGGCAGAAGAACCTGAAGCTGGTGGAGCGCATTGAGCGCCACTACCCCAACCCCATATCCGGGCCCGTCTTGGGCTACGTTCTGCAGGCCAATGCCGAGCAGGTGAAGCGGGGGTATAGCCCGGACGAGCAGGTGGGACAGGCGGGCCTCGAGGCGGCCCTGGAGTCCCACCTGCGGGGCAAGCGGGGAGTCAAAGCGGTGGAGGTGAACGTCCGGGGGGAGCGCCTGCGGGAAACCATCCTGGAGGAGCCCACCCCGGGGCAGGACGTGGTCTTGACCCTAGACCTGGACCTGCAGCGGGCGGCGGAGCGGGCCTTGGAGGAGGCCTTAAGCGACATCAACGCCGGCCGCCGGCTGAACGGGCTTCCCCCCGAGACCCGGGTCAAGGGGGCCATCGTGGCCCTGGACCCCCGCACCGGGGAGGTCCTGGCCATGGCCAGCGCCCCCTCCTTTGACCCGGGTCTCTTCGCCAAGCGCCCCGTGCCCAAGGAGGTGCAGGACCTCCTCCAGGACAAGGACCTTCCCCTCTTGAACCGGGCCCTGCAACCCTACACCCCGGGCTCCACCTTCAAGCTCGCCACCAGCTACGCCCTCCTGGAGGAGGGGTACGTGGGCCCGGCCACCACCTACCGCTGTAGCCCCTACATCGTCTACGGGGGCCAGGTGCGGCGCAACTGGGCCACCCGGGACCTGGGCCCCATGACGGTGCGGGAAGCCATCGCCTGGAGCTGCAACACCTGGTACTACCAGGCGGTGGCCCAAGACCCCTTGGGCTTGGTGGACCGCCTGGCGGCCCGGGCTCGGCTTCTGGGCCTCGGGGAACCCACGGGGGTGGAGGTGGCGGAGAAAACCGGCCTCCTCCCCACCCGCGCCTGGAAGCGGGAGGCCTTGGGGGAACCCTGGTACCCTGGGGAAACCCTCTCCGTGGCCATCGGCCAAGGCCCGGTCCTGGCCACCCCGGCCCAGGTCGCCCGGATGCTGGCCACGATAGCCAACGGGGGGAAGAAGCCCCAGCTCCACCTGGTGAAGCGGATCGGCAAGGAGGAGGTGAAGCCTACCCTAAAGCCAGTGCCAGGCCGCTTCTTTACCGTTCTCCAGGAAGGCCTGCGCAAGACCGTCGCCGAGGGCACGGCCCGGCATGTGCTGGGCAACTTCCCCGTGCCCACCGGGGGCAAGACGGGCACCGCGGAAACTCCCGGCAAGCGCCGGGGCCTGGAGCACGCTTGGTACATGGGCTACGGCCCCACGGACCCCAACAGCCCCTACCCACCCCTGGTGGTGGTGGCCTTCTTTGAAAACGGCGGGGAGGGAAGCCGGGTGGCCTTGCCGGCGGTGCGCAAGGTGATGGAGGCCTACTGGAAGGTGTCGGGGGAAGCCCAGGCCCGGTAGAATGACCCCATGCGCCTTCGCGCCACGCCCAAGGCCCTGGCCCTGAGGCTGGACGGGGGGGAAAGCCCCGAGGACCTAGCCCGCCTCACGCTCCCCGAGGGCCTTCCCCTGGAGGTGGAGGTGGCGGGCCCCGTGTCCCAAGAGGTGTTGCAAGCCCTCCTCGCCCTAGGCCGACCCCTCACCCTGGTGCCCGCCCGGAGCCACAAAAGCCTCGGTACCCTGGTGGTGGGCAAAACCCTGAGGGCTGGGGAGCGGGTGGAGCACCCTGGCACCGTCGTGGTCCTGGGGGACGTGAACCCGGGGGCCGAGGTGGTGGCGGGGGGCGACGTGATCGTGGTGGGCAAGCTCCGGGGCCTGGCCCACGCTGGGGCGGGAGGGGACGAGGAGCGCTTCATCTTCGCCCTGAGCCTGGCCGCCAAGCAACTTCGCATCGGCCCCCACCTGGCCCAAGCCCCCGAAGGGGAAGAGGCGACAGGCCCGGAGCTCGCCCGGGTGGTGGAAGGAAGGATCGTGGTGGAGCCCTGGTCTAGAAGGCGACCCCCCCCGACTCCACCCCGTAGCGCTTGAGCACCAGGTAGATCACCCAACCCGTGAGGGCCACGTAGAGCCAAATGGGCACCAAGACCTTGGCCCAGCGCTTGTGAAGGGCGAACTCCCCCCTAAGGGCCCGCCAGATGACGTAAAGGGCCAAGGGGCCGTTGAGGGCGGCGAGGAGGGTGTGGGTGACGAGAATGAAGTAGTACGCTCCCCGCCACGCCTCCGGCCCCCCGTAGGCCGTGGTGCCGTAAAGCCCCCACTTGGTAAGGTAGAAGACCAAGAAGAGGGCCGCCAAGCTGGTGGCGAGGAGCATGGTGCGGTGGTGCCACACCCGCTTCTCCCGGCGGATCAGGAACACCCCAAAGACGAGGGCCAAGCCCGAAAGGCCGATGCTCCAAACGGCAAGCAGGCCGAGAAGCTCCTTCATTGGCGTTCTCCCAAACGTTCGCTTAGAAGCCGCACCGCCTCGAGGCGGGCGGTGCGGGCGTAGCTATACCCTTTCAGGTAGTCCTCCTCCTGGCCTAAAAGCTGGTAAAGCCTGAGGTACGCCACCGCCAAAAGCCCGTCCCGCTCCCGGCTTGGGGGGAGGCGGTGGAGGAGCCTGGCGATTTCCCGAAGGCGCCCCGCCTCCTGGGCCTTTACGGGCGTTTCCCTAAGGGCCCGGGCCAGGTCTTCCAGGGCTTCCCCTAGCGGCATACTGGCGGGAAGTTTACCACAAATCCCCGTTCAGGGAATGCGACGGGAAGCGCGGTTTCCCGCGGCGTCCACCGCCACCACCACCGCCCCCTGGGGCACCTCTGCCAGGAAGGACACCCTGGGCTCCTTGGGCAGGGAAAGCGGCGTGTAGCGCCCCCCCATTTGCACCACCACCCGGTCCACCCGCACGTTGTCCTCCACCAGGCCATAGACCCGGTAAAGGCTCCCCTCCCGCTCTAGCCTTTCCAGAACGATGCGGGGCGGCGCGGCGTCCAGCACCAAGGGAACGCGCCGCTCCACCCGGTGGCCCAGGGCGTCCACCGCCTCCATCCTCAGTTCCACCTCCCCCGAGGTGGGGGCCTGTAGGCGGAAGCGAAAGCGCACCAGCCGCTTGCCCTTCTCCGCCTCCCCCAGCACCTCCGCCCCTTGCGCCCGCACGCTTACCACCCCGGAAGGGTCAAAGGCGTAGCCCTCCACCACCAGGGCCTTGCCGGGGGCCACCGCTCCACCCAAGGGCTCCACCAGGCCGAGCTCCGGCGGGGCCCCATCGGGCCGGGCACAACCGCCCAAAAGCAAGAGCACAAGGAGCAGGAGGGGATACCCGCGCATCCCCTCCATCCTACCCCATGCTAGCGGAAGATCACGCCCACTCGCCCGGCAAAATCTGGACCGAAGCCTGATAACGCCCCAAGTCCAAGGCTCACCCCGACGTTAAGCTCCCCATAAAAGGCCCAGGGTACCCCGGGAAAACGGTATTCCACGCCCAAAAGCCCATGGGGGAACACCGTTATCCCACCCACATTGTAAAACGTCCACACGCCTACCCCAACGCCCACGCCGTAGTACCAGTCCAGGGGCACCCCTGCCTCGTTTGGAACCGCGTTCTTCGCCAAAATTAGCCCAGCGTCCCCCGCGAGGCCAAACCCGCTCAAGCCCAGGCCCAAACGGAGGTTGCTCGCTTGGAACTGGAGTCCGAGGTACGTGGGCCAGCCAGAGTACACGCCATATCCGGGTGATTGCGCAAAGGCGACGTAGGAAAATAATGCCATGAATGCTGTCAAAAAAACCCTTTTCATCCTTGAACCCCCTTAGGCCTTTAGGATACACCGCGCCCGCCAAAAAGGAAAGAGCGGAGGAAGCGCACACTACGGAACCTACGTCGTATAAAGGGCGTTTATGCGCACATAGCCCTCCGTCAGGTCGCACCCGTAGGCCTCCGCGGCCCATTCCCCCTCTCCCAGATCCGCCCAGACCTCCACCACCTCAGCCCGCATGGCCTGGCTCGCCGCTTCCCGGTCAAAGGGAAGGACGCCGCCGGCGTATAGGGGGATGCCCTGAAGGTGGATGCGCACCCGCAAGGGGTCAAACCGGGCCCCCGAGTTGCCCAAGGCGGCCAAAATCCGTCCCCAGTTGGGGTCGTTCCCGTAAAGGGCGCTTTTCCAAAGGAGGCTTCCCGCCACCGCCCTGGCCGCCTGCCTCGCCTCCCTCTCCGTGGCCGCCCCCACCACCCGAACCACCAGGAGCTTGCTGGCCCCCTCCCCGTCCCGGGCGATCTTTTTGGCGAGCTCCCGGGCCACCCCTTCCAGGGCCTGGAAAAAGGCCTCCAAAGGCACCTCGCCGTAGGCCCCGTTGGCCAGCACCATGGCCAGGTCGTTGGTGGAGGTGTCCCCGTCCACGGTCACCTGGTTGAAGGTGCGGTCCACGATGCCCCTCCAGGCCTCCCGCAAGGCCTCCTGGGGCACCCAGGCGTCCGTGACCAAAAAGGCCAGCATGGTGGCCATGTTGGGGTGGATCATCCCACTCCCCTTGGCGATGCCCACCACCCTGGCCCCCGCCACCTCGGCCTCCTCCACCTTGGGCACCAGGTCGGTGGTGAGGATGGCCTCGGCGAAGGGGTCGGCGTAAGGGGTGAGCTCTATTTGCGGCAGGCCCGCCGCGATCCGCTCCACGGGCAGGGGCACCCCGATCACCCCGGTGGAGGCGGTGAGCACCTCCTCTGGGGCAAGGCCCAGGCGGAAGGCGGCGAGCTCGGCCATCCGCGCGTCGTCCCGGAAGCCCCGCTCCCCCGTGGCGCAGTTGGCGTTGCCGGCGTTCACCACCACGGCCCGCAAGGGGGCTCCGGTGGCGTAAAGCCCCCGGCCCCGGTGGATGGAAGGGGCCGCGGCCCGGTTCTGGGTGGCGGCGTAGGCCCATTGGGCGGGAAGCCCTGAGACCAAAAGGGCCAGGTCCGGCTTGCCCGAAGACTTGATGCCCGCCCGGGTAGCCCCGGCGCGGAAACCCCTGGGTAACCTCACGGCCATACGCCCTCCTTGGGCAAGGCGGTGTCCTCGGGTAGGCCCAGCATCAGGTTCAGGTTCTGCACCGCCTGCCCCGCCATGCCCTTCACCAGGTTGTCCAAGGCGGCGAAGACCAGGACGCGCCCAGTCCTTTCCTCGTAGAGGGGCTTGAGGTCCACCCGGTTGGCGGCGTAGGTACCCTTGGTCTCGGGAAGCCCCGCTAAAACCCGCACGAAGGGCTCCCCTAGGTAGAAGTCCCGGTAGAGGGCGTCCAGAGCCTCCTGGCTCCAGGTCCCCTCCACCTCCGCCTCCGCGGTGACCAAAATCCCCCGGGTCATGGGCACCAGGTGGGGGGTGAAGGAAAGGCGCACCTCCCGCCTGGGCCCGTGGGTGCGCACCCTCCGCCCTTGGGCCAGGAGGCGGCCCAGGTTCGCTTCCATCTCGGGGATGTGGCGGTGGGTGCCCCCTACCTTGTAGGGCTTCAGGTTCTCGTTCACCTCGGCGAAGAAGGTGCCTTCCCCCTCCCTGCCCGACCCCGAAACCCCGCTTAGGCCCACCACGAAGGCACCCCGGAGAACCCCTTCCGCCGCCAAGGGAGCGAGGGCCAAGGTGGCGGCGGTGACGTAGCAACCGGGGTTCGCCACCAGGCGGGCTTCCCTTAGCTCCTCCCGGTGGAGCTCGGGCAGGCCGTAGACCGCCTCCCGGTAGAGCTCGGGGCTTTGGTGGCGGATCCCGTACCAGGCCTCGTAGACCTCCGGGGGAAGGCGGTAGTCCCCGGAAAGGTCTATGACCCGCTTGCCCGCGCGAAGGGCCTCGGGGGTGATCCCCATGGCGAGGCCGTTGGGGAGGGCCAGAAACAGGACGTCCGCCCGCTCCAAGACCTCCTCTTGGGCAACGAAGGGCCTTTGGTCCCAAAGCTGGGGCCAGGCGGAAGAAAGGGGTCTACCCTCGTGCTTGCGGCTGGAAAAGCCCACCAGTTCCACCCCGGGGTGTTCCTTAAGAAGGCGAAGGAGTTCCGCCCCGCCGTATCCCGAGGCGCCCAGGATCCCCACCCTTACCACGGCACCTCCAGAAGAACTTCCGGGAAGGCCAGGGGCGCCAGGCGCTCCCCGGGCTTAACCCAGATCTGCTCCCGGTAGTGGTCCTCCTCCGGGGTGCGGAAAACGAGGAGCCGGCTCCCCTGAAGGTCCTGGACCCAGACCTCGGGAACCCCCCCCTTGGCGTAAGCGGGCACCTTCTTTGTTAAATCGTACTCCAACGTGGTGTCGGAAACCTCCACCACGAGAAAAGCATCCTGAGGTGTTGGGTGGCGCTCGCGGTAATCACCCTGACGGTACACGAGCAAATCCGGCTCCACGTAAGTGCCCGGAGGAATAACAAAGGGCCCCTGGACACGCACGCGAGCACGCTCTCCCAGGGCCTTCCGCAAGACCTCATCCCACCTCTCCACCACAAAGGCATGCCGGGACCCGATGGGCGCCATCTGGTAAATCTCCCCCTCCAGAAGCTCCACCCCCCGCTCCGGCAGGGGAAGCTTCAGGAACTCCTCCAGGCTAAAGCGGTAAGGGCGGACCATACCCCTACTTTAGCAAGGTGAGGAGGACGGCTTTGGCGGTGTGGAGACGATTTTCCGCCTGGTCAAAGACGCGGCTTTTGGGGCCGTGCACGGCTTCCTCCGTGGTCTCCTCTCCGTAGTGGGCGGGGAGGCAGTGGAGGAAGATCCCTTCGGGGTGGAGGAGGGAGAGGAGTTCCCCGTTCACCTGGAAGCCACGGAAGTCCTTGAGGCGCTTTTCCCGCTCCGCCTCCTGGCCCATGCTGGTCCAGACGTCCGTGTAGAGGGCGTGGGCCCCAAAGGCGGCCTCCTTGGGGTCGTGGGTGAAGTAGGCCTTGGCCTTTTCCAGAAGGGCGGGATCGGGCTCGTAGCCCTTAGGGGTGGCCACCCGCACCCTTAGCCCCACCAGGGGCGCGACCTCCAGGAGGGAGTTTAAAACGTTGTTCCCGTCCCCCACCCAGGCCACCTCGAGGCCCTCCCACCCCCCAAAGACCTCCTTGAGGGTGAGGAGGTCCGCCAGGGCCTGCAGGGGATGGGCCCGGTCGGAAAGGGCGTTGATGACGGGAATGCGGGCGTGGCGGGCCAGGGCCGCCACGGTCCCGTGCCGATACACCCGGGCGGCGATGCCCTCCACGAAGCGCTCCAGGTTCTTGGCCACGTCCTTCACGGGCTCCCGCTCCCCGATGCCCACCTGCTTTTGGTCCAAGTAGACCGCATGCCCCCCCAGGTGGACCATGGCCACCTCCAAGGTGGTGCGGGTGCGCAAGGAAGGCTTCTCAAAGAGAAGGGCGAGGACCTTACCCTTAAGGTCTTCTCCCCGGTAGCGCTCGCGCTTGAGCCTGTCCGCCAAGGCGATGAGCTCCCGGATGGCCTGGGCGCCGTAGCCGGAAAAGTCCAACAGGTCCTTGGGCAGGGTCAGGGCGTCTCCCCCCATGAGGCCCTTAGGATACCTTGGTCTTGCAAAGTTATGCAAGGGGCTAGGCCCGGGACCAGGGGACGTAGAGCACGGGCAAGGGGCTCACGAAGGGCTCGGCGTAGTCCACCCCAAGGTAGTTCCCCCAGTAGCGGCGCATGGCCTTGCGGGCCTCCACCCCCTTGGGCCCCACCGTCTCGCTGGCCGCCTCGCCCAGGAACTGGCTCCGATAGGCCAAGACCGCTTGCTCCCACTGGTCTATGAAGGCGGAAATCTTCACCAGGAAACTGGGGGTGAAGGGGTGGTTGCCCGGGTAGAAGAAAAGCCTTTCTACCCGGTGGGGCTCCCCTTCCAAGGGGGCTTTCTTCAGGCCCGCCAAGTGGATGGCGGCCACCGCCAGGCGGCTCGCCGCGGTGTGGTCGGGGTGACGGTCGGCGGAAAGGGGGGCGAACACCACCCGCGGCCTGAGCTTGCGGAGCACCTCGGCCAGGCGATGCCGCTGCTCGGGGAGGTCCGCAAGCCCCCCGTCGGGAAGCCCCAGATTTCCCCGGAAGTCCAAGCCCAGGATGCGGCTCGCCTCCGCCACCTCCTTTTCCCGCTCCTCGGGGGTACCCTTGGAGCCCATCTCCCCCCGGGTGAGGTCCAAAATCCCGGTGGAAAGCCCCTCCGCCTTGGCCCTTGCCAAGGTCCCCCCGCACCCGAGCTCTCCGTCGTCGGGATGGGGGGCGATGACCAAAAGGTCAAGCATCCCGCACCTCCACCCTTTCCCCTAGCCGCCTTTCCGTGCCCGCCTGCAGGCGCTTCAGGTTTTCCCGGTGGGTGAAGAAGATGAGGAGGGCCATGAGGGCCACGGTGCCCACCTCCCAAAGGGGCCGGCCCAGGGCCAAGGAAAGCACCAAGGCCGCCACGCCCCCGGTCATGCTCCCCGCGGACACATAGCGGGTGAGGAGCATCACGGATAGCCCGATGGGCAAGGTCCAAAGGGCGAGCAAGGGGTCCAGGAAGAGCAGGGTGCCGAAGCTGGTGGCCACCCCCTTCCCCCCCCGGAAGCCCAAAAAGACCGAGAAGTTGTGCCCCAAAACCGCCGCCAAGGCCACCCCCCCGAGCAAGGGCCCTTCAATCCCCACCGCCCGAGCGATGAGCACCGCAATGCCCCCTTTAAACACGTCAAAGAAGGCCACCACCAAGGCGGGGCCAGGCCCCAAGGCCCTGAGGACGTTGGTGGCCCCGATGTTCCCCGAACCCACCTTGCGGAGGTCCACCCCGTAGGTGCGGGCCACCAAGACCCCGGCGGGGATGGACCCAAAGAGATAGGCCAGAAGGAGGACCCAAAGCCAGTCCATGGGGGGATTTTAACTGCTGGCCGAGGTGTAGCTCCCAAGGGCCAAGCGGAAAAAGCCCCGCGCCAGGAGGAAAAGGCCCAAAGCCAGCCCCAAGGCCACCCAGGGCGCCTCCCCCCGCCCCAAGGCGGCCTCCGCCGGCACCGTGGTGAGGAAAGCCACCGGAACCACGAAGGTGAAGAAGAAGCGGTAAAGGGCCGGGTAGCTGGAGGCGGGAAAGCGCCCCGCCTCCAAAAGCCCCCGCAGGACCTCGGTGACGTTATAGATTTTCACGAACCAGATGCTGGTGGTGGCGAGGAGGAACCAGAGGCTATAAAGGATGAGGGCCCCCACGAGCCAGTAGAAGGCGAAAAGGAAGTAGTCCCCAAGCCCAAGGCCAAGCCGGCTTCCCCCATAAAGGAGAAGCCCCACCCCTAGGAGGAAATCCCCAAGGCCCCAAGGGGAAAAGACCCTGAGGGAAAGCCAAAACTGGGGGTCTAAGGGCTTGAGGAGGACGAAGTCCAAGGTGCCCTGCTGCACGTGCTCCACGATCTTGTTGAGGTTGGGGGCGAGGAGGGTGCTCCCAAGGCCCTGTAGCAGGGTGAAGGCGGCAAGGACCAAAAGGGCCTCCTCCCAGGCCCACCCCCCTGGCCGGTACCCCCCCTGGTAGAGGAGGAGGAGGCCGAAGAGGGCCCCGAGGAGGGTGAGGGCCGAGGAGAAAAGCCCCAGGAGGAAGTTCAGGCGGTACTCCATCTCCGCCGCCAAGGAAAGGCGCAAAAAGAGGAGGTAGACCCGCAGGTAGCGCACAAAGACCATTACACCACGTAGACTTAGAGGGTGCGCCTCGAGGCCGTCGTCCTCGCCCAAGACCTCACCAAGCACTTCCGCGTGGCCCTGAAGGAGGAAAGCCTCCTGGGTACCCTGCGCCACTTCCTCTTCCGCCAGTACCGCCTGGTGCGGGCGGTGGAGGGGGTGAGCTTCGCCATCCGGCGGGGGGAGGTGGTGGGCTTTTTGGGCCCCAACGGGGCGGGCAAGACCACCACCTTGAAGATGCTCACGGGGCTCCTCCACCCCACCCGTGGGGAGGCGCTGGTGGCGGGGCACGTGCCCTGGCGCAGGGAAAAGGCCTTCCTGAGGAAGATCACCCTGGTCATGGGCAACAAGCAACAGCTGATCTGGGACCTGCCCGCCATGGACACCCTCCGGCTCAACGCCGCCATCTACGAGGTCCCCGAGGGGGAGTTCCGGAAGCGGGTGGGGGAGCTGGCAGAGATGCTGGGGCTAGAGGGAAAGCTCCACCAGCCCGTGCGCAAGCTCTCCCTGGGGGAAAGGATGAAGGCGGAGCTTTTGGCCGCCCTCCTCCACCGCCCCGAGGTCCTCTTCCTGGACGAACCCACCCTGGGCCTGGACGTGAACGCCCAGGTGGCGGTGCGGGAGTTCGTGCGGGCCTACAACGCCCGCTACGGGGCCACCATCCTCCTCACGAGCCACTACATGGCGGACATCGCCGCCCTTTGCGAAAGGGTCCTGGTCATCCACCATGGCAGGCTCCTCTACGACGGGGCCTTGGAGGGCCTTTTGGCCCGCTTCGCCCCCTACCGGGAGGTGCGGCTCGTCCTGGCCAAACCCCTTCCCCGGGAGGCCCTGAAGGCCTTCGGGGAGGTGCGGGAAGTGGAGGGGCGGGAGGCCAGGCTCCTCGTCCCCCGGGCGGGGCTCACGGAGCGGGTGGCCCTCATCCTGAAGGGGCTTCCCGTGGAGGACCTCGAGGTCAAGGAGCCCCCCCTGGAAGAGGTCATCGCCCGGGTTTTCCAAAGCCCCAAGGAGGTGGAGGGATGAGGAAGGCCTGGGCCCTCCTAGGGGTGTACCTCGCCTACATGCTGGAGTACCGGGCGGAGCTTTTCCTTTGGGCCCTGGCGGGGGCGCTTCCCCTGATCCTCCTTGGGGTCTGGACGGAAGCGGCACGGCACGGGGATTTCCCCTTAGGCCCCGGGGAGTTCGCCCGCTACTTCCTCATGGTCTTCCTGGTGCGCCAGGCCACGGTGGTCTGGGTGGTGTGGGAGTTTGAGCGGGACGTGGTGGAAGGGAGGCTCTCCTTCCGCCTCCTTAGGCCCCTGGACCCCTTCTTTGACCACTTGGCGGCCCACGTGGCGGAAAGGCTCGCCCGGCTTCCCTTCGTGGTCCTCCTCACCCTCCTCTTCTTTCTCCTCTTCCCCGAGGCCCGCTTCCAACCTGAGCCTTTGTCCTTCCTCCTCGGGCTCCTCCTCACCGCCCTAGCCTTTTTGCTCCGCTACCTCATGCAGTACGCCGTCGCCCTCCTCACCTTCTTCAGCGAGCGGGCCACGGCGGTGGAGGAGGTCTTCTTCCTCCTTTACCTCTTCCTCTCCGGGACCATCGCCCCCCTGGAGGTCTTCCCCGAACCCCTAAGGACCCTCGCCCTCCTCACCCCCTTCCCCTACCTGGTCTACCTCCCCGCCGCCCTCCTGGCGGGGCAGGAGGTGCGCCTCTTCCCGGGTCTTTGGGTGATGCTCCTTTGGGGGGTTTTCTTCTTCCTCCTCTGGCGCCTCCTCTGGCGGCTTGGGCTCAGGCACTATGCCGGCCACGGGGCATGATGGCGGCATGGCCACCCGGTACCGCTTCCGCGTGGAAGCGTTTGAGCGGGCCTTCCAGGGGGTGCCCCACGTGGAGCTCCTAAGGGGAGAGGTGTACCAGATGCGCCCCATGGGACCCAGGCACGTGGCCGCCGCGATGCGCTTGGACCACCGGCTGAAGGAAGCTTTGGCAGGCAAGGCCTTGGTGGCGGTAAAGTCTCCCTTACGCCTCGCGGAGGACTCCGAGCCCGAGCCGGACCTCCTCATCCTCAAGCCCCCCTTGGAGCGCTACCAGGATCGCCTCCCCACCCCCGAGGACGTCCTCCTCCTGGTGGAGGTGGCGGACACCTCCTTGGAGTTTGACCGAGGGGTGAAGCTTCCCCTCTATGCCGAGGCGGGCATCCCCGAGGTGTGGCTCGTGAACCTGAAGGAGGGCCTCCTGGAGGTCCACCGCGACCCCCGGGGTGGGCGGTACCGGGAAATCCGCCTCCTCACCCCCGAAGAGGCGGTGAGCCCCCTGGCCTTTCCCGAGGTCAGGCTTCCTTGGGCGTAGGGGCCCGGGCGAAGAGGAGGGCGTAGGCGTAGCCGTCGGTGAGGGCCTTGAGGGAGGCCTCGAGGATGTTCTCGCTGGCCCCCACCGTGGCGAAGCGCTCCTCCCCCCGCTTCATCTCGATCATCACCCGCACCCCCGAGTTGGTGCCCGCCTCCTGCCCGGAGAGGATGCGCACCTTGTAATCCGTGAGCTCCACGTCGTCAAGCTCCGGGTAAAACTGCAACACCGCCTTGCGGAAGGCCCTGTCCAGGGCGGAAACGGGACCGAAGGGGCTCTCGGCGGCGGTGTGTTGCAGGCTATCCCCCACCCGCACCCGCACCGTGGCCTCGGCCCAGGCGGTGTCCAGGCCCGCCCCGTGGACGAAGACGCTAAACCCCTCCACGCTAAAGGGAAGCGCCCCGCCCCTTAGGCGGTGGGCCAGGAGGTAGAAGCTGGCCTCCGCCCCCTCAAAGGCGTAGCCCTCGTACTCCAGGGCCTTCACCTCATCCAAGAGGCGCTTGGCCTCCTCCCGGGAAAGGTCCACCCCGAGCTCCTGGAGCTTGGCCAGGAGGTTGGAGCGGCCCGAGACGTCCGAGACCAAAAAGCGGCGGGCGTTCCCCACCCACTCCGGGGGGATGTGCTCGTAGGTGCGGGGGTTTTTCAGGACGGCGGACACGTGCACCCCCGCCTTGTGGGCGAAGGCCGCCTCCCCCACGTAGGGGGCGCGGCGGTTTGGGGTGAGGTTGGCCCGCTCGTCCACGAAGTGGGAAAGCTCCTTAAGGCCCCGAAGCCGCTCGGGGGGGAGGGCGGGGATTTTGTACTTGAAGACCAGGGTGGGGAGGAAGCTCGTGAGGTTCAGGTTGCCGCACCGCTCCCCGTAGCCGTTGATGGTGCCCTGCACGTGGGTAGCCCCAGCCCGCACCGCCGCTAAGGCGTTGGCCACGGCGAGCTCGGCGTCGTTGTGGGGGTGGATGCCCACCCTAACCCCGGGGAAGCGCTCCACCACCGCCTTGGTGATGGCGTAGACCTCCTCGGGCAGGCTCCCCCCGTTGGTGTCGCAAAGGACCAAGGTGTCGGCCCCTCCCTCCCGGGCGGCCTCGAGGGTGGCGAGGGCGTAGCCGGGGTCCTCCTTGTAGCCATCAAAAAAGTGCTCGGCGTCGTAAATGACCCGCTTTCCCCTCTGGGCGAAGAAGGCCACCGTGTCCCGGATCATGCGGAGGTTCTCCTCCAAGGAGGTTTCCAGGGCCTCCAGCACGTGCAGGGTCCAGCTTTTGCCGAAGAGGACCACCACCGGGGTTTCCGCCTCTAAAAGGGCCAAAACGGAGGGGTCCTCCTCCGGGGAAAGCCCCTTTTTGCGGGTGGCCCCGAAGGCGGCAAGCCTCGCCGCCCCCAGGTCCACCCCCTTCATGCGGGCGAAGAACTCCGCGTCCTTGGGGTTGGAGCCGGGCCAACCCCCCTCAATCACGTGGATGCCGAAGGCGGCCAGGCGCCGGGCAATGGCCACCTTGTCGTCCACGGAGAGGCTTACCCCTTCCCCCTGGGTGCCGTCCCGGAGCGTGGTATCCAGAATCTCCACCATGCCTAAACCCCGCGCGCCACCTCGGAGATGGAAGGGGGGTGGCGGGTGGCCCGGCCCGAGGCCAGCTTCCCGGCGGCGTCCAAAAAGGCCAGGGCGCTGGCCTCTATAATGTCCGGGGAAACCCCCACCCCCACCGCCTGGAGCTCCCCAAGCCTAAGCCGCACCGTCACCTGGCCCAAGGCCTCGGTGCTCCCCGTGATGGCCTCCACCCGGTAAAGCTCCAGCTCTGGCTTGAGGCCGATGGCCTCCTCCAAGGCCTTGTACACCGCGTCCACCGGCCCGTCCCCCGTGTGGGTGGCCACCTTTTCCCCGTCCGGGGTCCTCACCTTCACCGTGGCCGTGGGCAGGAGGCCCGAGCCGGAAAAGAACTGCACGTGCTCCAGGGTGAAGAAGTGGGAGACGGGCTCCCGTTCGCTTTCCACCAGGGCCTGGAGCTCCTCGGCGGAAAGGGGGCCCTTTTTCTCGGCGATCTCCTTGAAGCGGGCGAAAAGCTTCTTCAGCTCCTCCTCGGAGAGGTCCTTGTAGCCCAGGTCCTCGAGGGCCTTCTTAAAGGCCGCCCGCCCCGAGTGCTTGCCGAGGACGATCACCGCGGGGCGCCTACCGATGAGCTCGGCGTCCATGATCTCGTAGGTGGCCCGGTGCTTCAGGACGCCGTCTTGGTGGATGCCGGACTCGTGGGCGAAGGCGTTGTCCCCCACGATGGCCTTGTTGGGGGGGACGGGCATCCCGGTGTAGCGCTCCACCAAGCGGCTTACCCGGTAGATCTCGCGGGTGTTGATCTGGGTGTAGGCCTTGTACCAGTCCCGGCGCACGTAGAGGGCCATGACCACCTCCTCCAAGGAGGTGTTCCCCGCCCGCTCCCCGATGCCGTTGATGGTGCACTCCACCTGCCCCGCCCCGTTTTCAATCCCCGCCAAGGCGTTGGCGGTGGCCAGGCCCAGGTCGTCGTGGGTGTGGGTGGAGATGATCACGTCCCGCCCCCGCACCACCTCGTCGCGGATGCGGCGGATGAGGGCCCCGTACTCCCCGGGGGTGCCGTAGCCCGTGGTGTCGGGGATGTTGATGGTGGTGGCCCCCGCCTCAATGGCCACCTCGTAAAGCCGCTTCACGAAGTCCCAGTCCGCCCGCATCACGTCCTGGGCGGAAAACTCCACGTCGTCCACGTACTGGCGGGCGTAGCGGACCATCTTGTCCGCCATCTCCAAGACCTCCTCCTCCGTCTTCTTCAGCATGTACTCCAGGTGGATCTTGGAGGCGGAGGTGAAGACGTGGATCCTGGGCTTTTCCGCCTTCTCCAGGGCCTTGGCCGCCTGGTCAATGTCCAGGGTGTGGGTGCGGGCCAAGGCGGCGATGATGGGGCCCTTTACCTCCGTGGCGATGCGCCGCACCGCCTCAAACTCCAAAGGCCCGGATACGGGGAAGCCCGCCTCAATGATGTCCACGTTGAGCCGGGCCAGGGCGTGGGCGATTTCCAGCTTCTGGTCCAAGGAAAGCGCCACCCCTGGGCTCTGCTCCCCGTCCCTGAGCGTGGTGTCAAAGATCCGGATGTGCCGTTCCATGGTTCCCTCCCTTACGCAAAAGGCCCCCGCAAGGGGGGCCTTACTGGCTACCCCACTTCCTCCAATACCCGCGCCCGCAGGAAGGGCATCATGGCCCTAAGCCTCGAGCCCACCTCCTCAATGGGGTGGGCCTTCCAGCGCTTGCGGTTGGCCTCCAACACGGGCTGGCCCACCTGGTTTTCCAGCATCCACTCCCGGGCGAACTCCCCGGTCTGGATCTGCCGCAGGATCTCCCGCATGCGGCGCTTGGTCTCCTCCACCGGCACCGCCACCTCGCCCCGGGTGTAGTCCCCGTACTCCGCGGTGTTGGAGATGGAGTAGCGCATCCCGGCGAAACCCGCCTCGTAGATGAGGTCCACGATGAGCTTCACCTCGTGTACCGTTTCAAAGTAGGCCATCTCCGGGGGATAGCCCGCCTCCACCAGGGTCTCAAACCCCGCCTGGATGAGCCGGGTGAGCCCCCCGCAGAGCACCGCCTGCTCCCCGAAGAGGTCGGTTTCCGTCTCGTCCTTGAAGGTGGTGGCGATTACCCCCGCCCGGGCCGCCCCGATGGCCTTAGCGTAGGCGAGGGCGGTGGGAAAGGCGCTCCCCGAGGCGTCCTGGTGCACCGCCACCAGGGCGGGCACCCCGCTACCCCTTTGGTACTCGCTCCGCACCAGGTGGCCGGGCCCCTTGGGGGCCACCATCCAGACGTCCAGGTCCCGCCGGGGCTTGATCTGGCCGAAGTGGATGTTGAACCCGTGGGCGAAGGCCACGGCCCCGCCCTCCTTGAGGTTGGGCTCCACCTCCTCCCGGTAGACCCGCCCCTGGGCCTCGTCGGGGAGGAGGACCATGACGATGTCCGCCTCCCGCACCGCCTCCGCCACGGGAAGCACCCGAAGCCCCGCCGCCTCCGCCTTGGCGAAGCTCTTGGAGCCGGGCCTCAGGCCCACCCGCACGTCCACCCCCGAGTCCTTCAGGTTCAGGGCGTGGGCGTGCCCCTGGGAGCCGAAGCCCAACACCGCCACCTTCTTGCCCAGGATGAAGCCAAGATCCGCGTCGTGCTCGTAGTAGATCTTCATACCGCCTCCCGTTTTTCCCTGACCTTAAGGGTCCTCTCGCCGCGGCTCATGGCCACCGCGCCGGTGCGCATGACCTCGAGGATCCCGTAAGGCCTCAGGGCCTCAATGAAGGAGTCCACCTTCTTGGAGTCGCCGGTGAGCTCCAGGATGAGGCTCTGCTGAGCCACGTCCACCACCCGGGCCCGGAAAGCCTCCTGGATGTCCTTCACCGCAAGCCGCTCCTCCACCCCGGCCACGTGGACCTTCACCAGGCAAAGCTCCCGCTCCACGTGGGGCTCGGAGTGGTCGGTCACCTTCAGCACCTCAATGAGCCGGTTGAGCTGCTTTTCCACCTGCTCCAGGGTGTGGTCGTCCCCGGAAACCACCAGGCTGATCCGGGAAAGCCCAGGAACGTGGGTGGTCCCCACCGCCAGGCTTTCCAGGTTGAAGCCCCGGCGGGCGAAAAGGCTCGTGATGCGGTTCAGAACCCGCGGGTGGTCCTGCACCAGGACCGAGATGACGTGCCTCACGCCTCCACCTCCTCCTTCTCCTCGGGGTGTTCAATGATCATGTCCTCCGCGGCGCCGCCTGCGGGGATCATGGGGAAGACGCCTTCCTCATGGTAGACCTTGAACTCGGCCACCACGGGGCCATCGGCGTTTAGCACCGCCTCCACGCCCTTCCTCAGGTCCTCCTTGCGCTCCACCCTAATGCCCCGGATGCCGTAGGCCTCCGCCAGCCGGGCGAAGTCGGGGTTGGAGTCCGCCAGGTAGACCTCGGAGTAGCGCTTGGCGTGGAAGAGGTCCTGCCACTGCCGCACCATCCCCAGGTAGCCGTTATTCAGGATCACCACCTTCACGTCCAGGCCGTACTTGACCACGGTGGCCAGTTCCTGCAGGGTCATCTGGAAGGAGCCGTCCCCGTCAAAGTCAATCACCAGCTCCTCAGGGCGGGCGAGCTTGGCCCCGATGGCGAAGGGAAGCCCCACCCCCATGGTGCCCAAGCCCCCGGAGGTGATGAAGCTCCGGGGCCTGGTCACGGGGAAGAACTGGGCGGCGAACATCTGGTGCTGGCCCACCCCGGTGGTGACGATGGCGTTCCCCCCGGTGGCCTCAAAGAAGGCCCGGATCACCTCTTGGCTTTGCAGGTGGGGCTTGGGTTTCCAGCGCAAGGGGTAGCGGGTACGCCACTCCTCCAGCTCCCGCCACCAACCGGCCAGCCTGAGAGGCTTGGCACCCTTGAGCATCTCCTTCAGCACAAGCCGGGCGTCCCCCACGATGGGGATGTGGGTGCGCACCACCTTGCCGATCTCCGCCGGGTCAATGTCCACGTGGATGATGGTGTGGGCGTGGGGGGCGAAGCGGGAGACCTTGCCCGTGACCCGGTCGTCAAAGCGGAGGCCGATGGCCAGGATCACGTCGGCGTGGTGGATGGCCCGGTTGGCTGCCACGGTGCCGTGCATCCCGGGCATGCCGAGCCACAGAGGGTGGTTGCCGGGAAAAGCCCCGAGGCCCATGAGGGTGGTTATGACGGGCAGGCCGGTCTTCTCGGCGAAGGTCAGGAGCTCACCGTGGGCGTGCTGGGCCCCACCACCCACCATCAGGATGGGCCTTTCCGCCTTCTCCAGGGCATCCAGGGCCCGTTCAATCTGCTTGGGGTGGCCCTTGGTGGTGGGCTTGTAGCCGGGAAGGTCCAGCGCCACGTCAAAATCCCCCGTGAACTCGGCCAGCTGCACGTCCTTGGGGATATCAATGAGCACCGGCCCCGGGCGCCCCGTGGCGGCAATGTGGAAAGCTTCCCTGACCACCCGAGGGATCTCGTTCACGTCCTGGACCAGATAATTGTGCTTGGTGATGGGCATGGTGACCCCGGTGACGTCCGCCTCCTGGAAGGCGTCCGTGCCAATGAGGGCCCGGGGAACGTTGCCGGTGATGGCCACCACCGGGGTGGAGTCCATGTAGGCGTCCGCAAGCCCCGTGACCAGGTTGAGCGCCCCGGGGCCCGAGGTGGCCATCACCACCCCCACCCTGCCCGAAGCCCGGGCGTAAGCCGTGGCGGCGTGCACCCCTCCTTGCTCGTGCCGCACCAGGATGTGGCGGATGTTGCTGTCGTAGAGGGCATCGTAGGTGGGCATGATGGCCCCGCCCGGATGGCCGAAAATCACCTCCACCCCTTCCCGTTCCAGCGCCTTTAAGAGTGCCTCCGCTCCCTTCATCGCCCCCTCCTAAACCAAAACCCCCCGGTTTCCCGGGGGGTTGGGATGCGCCTTAAAATCGCTACACCCTACCCCCCGCTGGCCCTACGATTAGGACCAGGGCTAGGGATAGGGCGAGAGCCAAGCGCATCTTGCCGCTAAGGATAGCCCGCACCCCAAGGGGGTGTCAAGGGGCAAGCCGCTTGGCGATGGCAGAAAGGGCCAGCCTGGCGTGCTCCCGGCCGTTTTCTATGAAAAACCGAGCGGGTGTCGGGGCCGAAGGCGCAGGAGCCCACGGCAAAAAGGCCGGGGATGGAGGTTTCAAACTCCGGGGTCAGGCGGGGCTTTTCCCCTTCGTAGACCACCCCAGCCTCCCGAAGCAAGCGGTCCTCCGCCCGGTAGCCGATAAGGACGAGGACGAAGTCCGCCGGGAGGAACGCTCGGCCCCCGGGACGCCTAAGACAAAGCCCCTCCGGAGTGATGGCCTCCACCCAAGCCTCCATGAGGGCCTGGATGCTCCCCTCCTTCACCCGGTTTTCAAAATCGGGAAGGAGCCAGTACTTGACGCTGGGGCGCACCCACGTTCCCCGGTGAACCAGGGTTACCTGGGCCCTGGCCCGATAAAGCTCCAAGGCCGCCTCCACCGCGGAGTTGCTCCCCCCTATCACCGCCACCTTGCGGCCGAAGAAGGCCTCCCCTTCCTCGTAGCGGTGGAAGACATGGGGCAGGTCCTCCCCCGGCACCCCAAGGCGGTTGGGGTTGCCGTAGTAGCCCGTGGCCAGAACCACGTAGCGGGCGAGGAACGTCCTTTCCCTATACCGGTCTTTCGCTAAGACCTGGAAGGCCCCTTCCTGGCCTTCCAGTCGCAAAACCTCCGTGTGGGTGAGAACGTTTAGGGCCTCCCGTTCCGCCACGCGCTGGTAGTAGAGAAGTGCCTCCCTGCGGGTGGGCTTGGGGCCGTGGGCCACCAGGGGGTGGCCGCCGATCTCTAAGTTCTTGCCCTCGGAGAAAAAGACCATGTTCCGGGGAAAGCGGTAGATGGTCTCCGCCACCGTCCCCCGCTCCAGAACCAAATGGGAAAGGCGCAAGCGCTTGGCCTCTATCGCGCAGGCAAGCCCCACGGGGCCCGCCCCCACCACCAGCACGTCCACCATCCTCCCCAGTTTATGGGGTATAGTTCTTGCCCATGGAGTGGCTCGCCAACCCCGAGGTCTGGATCGCCCTCGTCACCCTCGCGGTGCTAGAGGTGGTCCTGGGCGTGGATAACGTGATCTTCATCAGCATTCTGGCCTCCAAGCTCCCCAAGGAGGAGCAGGACCGGGCCCGGGTCCTGGGCCTGAGCCTGGCCGCGGTGACCCGGATCCTCTTCCTCCTCTCCATCACCTGGATCATGGCCCTGAAGAAGCCCCTCTTCGCCCTTTTTGGCCACGAGGTCACGGGGAAGGACCTGGTCCTTATCACCGGGGGGCTTTTCCTCATCTACAAATCGGTGAAGGAGATCCACGAAAAGCTGGAGGGGGAACCGGGGCACGCCGTGAAGCGGGTGGCACCGAGCTTCGCCAGCGTCATCGCCCAGGTCCTCCTCCTGGACATCGTCTTCTCCATTGACTCCGTCATCACCGCCGTGGGCCTCACCCGCTACGTGCCCGTGATGGTGGCGGCCATCCTCATCTCGGTGGCCATCATGCTCCTGGCCTCCAAGGGGATCTACGGCTTCGTCAACCGCCACCCCACGGTGAAGATGCTGGCCCTAAGCTTCCTCCTCCTCATCGGCTTCACCCTGGTGGCGGAGGGCACTGGGGTCCATATCCCCAAGGGCTACGTCTACTTCGCCATGGGCTTCGCCGTCTTCGTGGAGTGGCTGAACCTCAGGGCGGGGCTAAGGGGCGAGCCCGTAAAGCTCCACCAGCCCTACGAGGAGGAAGGGTAAAATCGGTCCGGAGGTGGTCCTATGGAATACCGGATTGAGCGGGACACCATGGGCGAGGTGAAGGTGCCGGCGGACAAGTACTGGGGAGCCCAGACCCAGCGCTCCTTGGAACACTTCAAGATCGGGGCCTGGCGCTTCCGCATGCCCACGGAGGTCATAAGGGCCTACGGGATGTTAAAGAAGGCCGCCGCCAGAGCCAACCTAGAGCTGGGGGAGCTTCCCGAGGAGATCGCCAAAGCCATCATCCAGGCGGCGGAGGAAGTGGTCCAGGGCAAGCTGGACGAGCACTTCCCCCTAGTGGTCTTCCAGACGGGTTCGGGCACCCAGACCAACATGAACGTGAACGAGGTCATCGCCAACCGGGCCTCGGAAATTTTGGGCAAGCCCTTGGGGAGCAAGTACGTCCACCCCAACGACCACGTGAACCGGGGCCAGAGCAGCAACGACACCTTCCCCACCGCCATGTACGTGGCCGTGGCTTTGGCTCTCCGCCAAAGGCTTTACCCGGCGGCAGAGGCCCTCATCGCCACCTTTGAGGAAAAGGCCAAGGCCTTTGACGGCATCGTGAAGGTGGGGCGCACCCACCTGATGGACGCCGTGCCCATTACCCTGGGACAGGAGGTGGGAAGCTGGGCGGCTCAGCTTAAGAACACCCTGGCCATGGTCAAGGAGGCGGAAAAAGGGCTTTATAACCTGGCCATCGGGGGCACCGCCGTGGGCACGGGCCTCAACGCCCACCCCCGTTTCGGGGAGCTGGTGGCCAAGTACCTGGCGGAGGAGACGGGCCTTCCCTTCCGGGTGGCGGAGAACCGCTTCGTCGCCTTGGCCGCCCACGATGAGCTGGTCTTCGCCATGGGGGCCCTCCGGACCCTGGCCGGGGCCCTGATGAAAATCGGCAACGACATCCGCTGGCTGGCCTCCGGGCCCTACGGGGGCATTGGGGAGATCTTCATCCCCGCCAACGAGCCCGGCTCCTCCATCATGCCCGGCAAGGTGAACCCCACCCAGGTGGAGGCCCTCACCATGGTGGTGGTGCGGGTCTTCGGCAACGACCACACCGTGGCCTTTGCCGGGAGCCAGGGGAACTTCCAGCTCAACGTCTTCAAGCCGGTGATGGTGGATGCGGCCCTCGAGTCCATCAAGCTCCTGGCCGACGCCATGGAGTCCTTCAACGAGAACCTGGCCAAGGGGATAGAGCCCAACCTGGAGCGGATAGAGGAACACCTCCAGAAAAACCCCATGCTGGCCACCGCCTTAAACAAGGCCATCGGCTACGACAAGGCGGCGGAGATCGTGAAGAAGGCCATCAAGGAGAAGAAAACCCTCAAGCAAGCTGCCCTGGAGCTGGGCTACCTCACGGAGGAGGAGTTTGACCGCATCGTGGTGCCCATAAGGCTGGCCAAGCCCCATGAGGCCTGAGGGCCATTTGTGAGAACGCCCACCCCCAAGCGGGGTGGGCACTACTATAGTAACGGTCGCTGCGCACCACGGAACTGGCCGCACCATGGGTTCGCCACCGGGCGCCGCTTGCCTTCCCGGGTCGCGGCGCGCACCAGCGGTTCGGCGCCCTCGCTCACGCCTGCGCGACGGCGAGCAGCCGCCGGCTGTCGAGCGTGAGTGGTCCGCCCTCGTCGCCCAGCAGCTCGACGCGGGCGAACCCGGCCCGCAGCAGCTCGTCCCGCAGCTCCACCGGCGTATACAGCCGCAGCCCGTACGCGAACCGGCGCACACGCCCGTCCCGGACGATGGTGCGGTCGGTCTGCACGCGCCCGGTGAGCGGTTCGTACCCGGTGCGGTCGATCATCAGGTCGTCGCCCCGGCGGACCACGTCGAAGCGCACCGGCTCGCCGGGCGGCAGGCTGCGCAGGATCCGGTCGCGGTGGACCGTCTCGATCAGCAGCCGGCCGCCGGGCCGCAGCACGCGCCGGAACTCCGCCAGCACGCGGCGGTTCTCCTCGTCGTCGAAGTAGCCGAAGGAGGTGAACCAGTTGACCACGGCGTCGAAGTCTCGCCCGAACGGCAGGGCCCGCATGTCGCCGTGGACCCACTCGACGCCGACGCCCGCGGCCGCCGCGGCCTGGCGGGCCCGCTCCAGGAACAGCGGGCTGGCGTCGAGGCCGGTCACGCGGCAGCCTCGGCGCGCCAGGCGCACGGCGATGCGGCCGTGCCCGCAAGGCACATCCAGCACATCCGCCCCCGGACCGAGGTCGAGGAGCCGGGCGATGAGCTCGGCCTCCTTCTCGTTGCGCTCGTCGTGCAAGAAGGTCTCGTAGAAGTACAGGTAATCCTCGTCGAACACGGCGTCCCAGTGTGCACCCGTCATCGGCCATCCCCCCGCGGCGCGGCACCGGCCCCGGTGCCGGAGCTTTGGCCAAACTATAGTGCACCGCCCGCGGTCGTGTCAAGAGTTATGTGTAAGAGTCTGTGTACGGGGGGCATACCGCTCCTG
>NZ_JAKTNS010000031.1:0-27333 GCF_022760915.1 Thermus thalpophilus
GGTCCACGGGGCACCTCCTCGTGCTAAGGTGTGCCCCCCTATTAAACACGGACCCTTACACATAAATCCTTACACGACCGCTTAAGGTATAGTGATTTCAAATGCTTTCGCCCTTTGGAGGCGAGGAAGAGACAAAAGCAATCCCCCTCGAAGAGGAAATCCTTCTCGCCTGGCGTGTCTTTTCCACCGCCTTGCCGCCCAACTTTCTCGGCCCCGTGAGCGCTTCCCTACACACCCTGGTGAGAGAGGCGGAGGGCAAGGAAGGGGCCGAGCTCGAGGCGTACGCGTGGGAGCGTCTGGAAGAGCTCGCCCGGACCTCGGTCGTCAAGGACGCGATCCAGAGCTTTTTGGAGGTGGCGGCGGAGAAGCCCGAGGTCCTCCGGGCGGGGCTTTTGTGGTTCAGGACGTGGAATCGCCTCTCCCCGGAGGAGCGGGAAGCCCTTTACAGGAAGGCCGAACGGTTCAAGCCCACGGCGGAGCTCGCTTCCAAGGCCTCCTTTCTCCAGGGCCCTCCTCCGCCCCCTAAGCCCCTTTCCCCTTCCGTTCAAGCCGCCCGTTCTTCCCCGCCCCGCTTCACCCCCACGCCCGAGCAGGAGGAGGCCGTGCGGGCGTTCCTCTCCCGCGAGGACATGAAGCTCGTGGCCGTGGCGGGGAGCGGCAAGACCACCACTTTGCGCCTCATGGCCCAGAGCGCTCCTAAAGAGCGCCTTCTCTACGTAGCCTTCAACCGTTCCGTGCGCGATGAGGCGGAGCGCACCTTCCCCGAGAACGTTGAGGTCCTCACCCTTCACGGCCTGGCCCACCGCCACGTGGTGAGGGGAAGCGGGGCCTACCAGAGAAAGCTCGCGGCGAGGGACGGCCGGGTCACGCCGGGGGACGTCCTCGAGGCCCTGGAGCTTCCCAGGGAACGCTACGCCCTCGCCTACGTGATCCGGAGCACCTTGGAGGCCTTTCTCCGCTCGGCCTCGGAGGTGCCCACTCCCGCTCACATCCCCCCGGAGTACCGGGAGGTCCTCCAGCGCCGCGACAAGGACCCCTTCTCGGAGAGGTACGTCCTCAAGGCGGTGAGGCTCATCTGGAAGCTGATGCAGGACCCCGACGACTCCTTTCCCCTCTCCTTCGACGGCTTCGTCAAGATCTGGGCCCAGGCGGGGGCCAAGATCCGGGGGTACGACGCGGTCTTGGTGGACGAGGCCCAAGACCTCTCCCCCGTCTTCCTGCAGGTCCTCGAGGCCCACCGGGGGGAGCTCCGCCGGGTCTACGTGGGGGACCCGCGCCAGCAGATCTACGGCTGGCGCGGGGCGGTGAACGCCATGGACAAGCTGGACGCCCCGGAGAGGAAGCTCACCTGGAGCTTCCGCTTCGGCGAGGACCTCGCTCGGGGAGTGAGGCGGTTCCTGGCCCACGTGGGCTCCCCCATCGAGCTTCACGGCAAGGCCCCTTGGGACACGGAGGTCTCTCTGGCCCGCCCCGAACCCCCTTACACCGCCCTCTGCAGGACGAACGCGGGGGCGGTGGAGGCCGTCACCAGCTTCCTCCTCGAGGAGGGGCGGGAGGGCGCGAGGGTCTTCGTGGTCGGCGGCGTGGATGAGATCGCATGGCTTCTTCGGGACGCTCACCTTCTCAAGGTGGGGGGCGAGCGGGAAAAGCCTCACCCGGAGCTCGCCCTGGTGGAGAACTGGGAGGAGCTCGAGGAGCTCGCCAAGGAAGTCAACCACCCCCAGGCCCGGATGCTCGTCCGGCTCGCGCGCAGGTACGACCTCCTGGAGCTCGCTAGGCTTCTGAAGCACGCTCAGGCCGACGAAGAGGGGAAGGCGGACCTCGTGGTCTCCACCCTCCACAAGGCCAAGGGGAGAGAGTGGGACCGGGTGGTGCTCTGGGGGGACTTCATCCCCGTGTGGGACGAGAAGGTCCGGGAGTTCTACCGCAAGCAGGGGGCCTTGGACGAGCTCAAGGAGGAGGAGAATGTTGTCTACGTGGCCCTCACGCGGGCGCGGAGGTTCCTCGGGCTCGACCAGCTGCCGGACCTCCACGAGCGCTTCTTCCAGGGCGAAGGGCTCGTGAAGCCCCCTTCGGTCTCCCCGCTTTCGGTGGGCGGGGCGGGCGTGAGCGCTGACCTTCTGCGGGAGTTGGAGGTGAGGGTGCTCGCCAAGCTCGAGGACCGCTTGAAGGAGGTGGCAGAGGTCCTGGCGGCCCTCCTCGTGGAGGAGGCCTCTAAAGCAGTAGCAGAGGCCATGCGGGAGATGGGGCTCCTCGGAGAGGAGGGTTAGCCTTTCCCCTCGCTCTATGTGCACGCTCTTAGTGCCCGTCGAAACGTAGGGCCCCTCCCTTGGGGTGTGGGGGAAAGGCGCGGAGATTTTGACACACACAAAGTCTCCCACTCCGGAGCTGCCGCCGAGACCTCACCTCCGGGAATCCTTCAAGGCCCTGCTCTTTCTCCTCCACGGCCCCAGCAAGGCCAGACCCAGCACGGCCGGACCAAGTCTACCCTGCCCCCTCCTGTTCGCCGAACCGCTACCCTCGGTTCATCCGGGCCATACAAGAAAAGTGCGCAAGGAAAGCCCGGGATCAGGAAGAACCGGAGGGAGGCGAACATCGAGGCCGCCCCCCTCCTCCGGCCTTCCAGCCCCTTGAAGCCTCTTACACGCGAAGAAAGGCCTACCGTGCCGTGGCTACCCTCCCAGGATCCAGCGGAGAATCCTCCAGAGAAGCCCCTTGGGCTTGGCCCGGGAAGGCTCGGGCTTGGAGGCCTGGATGGGCCCGCCCTTCCTCGCCCACTCCAGGGCTTCCTTGGCCCTGGCGTCCACCCACCTCATCTCCGGGGTGCTACACCGGGGTTTGTGGCGGAAGGTGACCCTCAGGAGCCCCTTGAGCCTGGCCACGCCTTCCAAGGCCCGGTTCAGGTCCTGCCGCCCGTTGCGCTTCCCGTTCTGGAGGTGCTCCACCACGGACTCGTTGTCGCAGAAGACGGTAACCGGGGTCTGGGGCCCGAGGGTCAGGAGCACCACCTCCAGGGCCAGCTTGACCGCCCAAGCCTCGGCCAGGGTGGAGTCCCCCACGGGGAGAGCCAGGGAAGCGGAAAACCTCCCCCCACCCTTGGCCTGCACCAGGCCGAGGACCGCCAAGCCGCCAACCCCCCTCTCGGGATCCACCGAAGCGTCCGTGTACACCACCACCGGCTTGTTCACCTTTCTCCTCCTTCCTAAAGAACGGGGCGGCCGGTCTCCCGGCCGCCCTTCTTGCCCACGCTCTTCCCTACTCGCCCTCGGCGAAGCCCAGAAGAGCCTCCAGGGCCACCAGCTCGTAGAGGTCCTCGCTCTCCTCCAGGGACTGGGTGAGGCCAAAGGCGGCGAGATCGTTGGGGCCAAACCGCCTCTTCAAGGCCCGCTTGCGGCGCTTCAGCGCCTTCCGGACCAGGGTGTCCGCCCACGGGGGGATGTCCAGGTCGGGATCGTGGAGGGCCTCGAGGTGGTCCCAAAGGGCGGTACACACCAGAAGGAGCGGGGCTAGCGCGGGGTGCTTCTCCCAAAGGCTCCCCTCCAGGAAGCGCCGGAAGGCCTTCATCTCCTCGTAGGCCTGGCTGGGAAAATCCAGGGCGTAGAGCTCAAGCCACCCCTCCACCACCCGCCTCAGGTCGTCCTTGGTGAGCGGCACCAGCCTGGGCTCGGAGGCGGCGTCCTCCCGCACTCGAAGCTTCAAGAGGGGTTCGTCCTCCGCGAGGGGGAGGCGGCCAAGCAGGAGGCGGAGGAGGTGGAGCTTCACCCTGACCCGGTCCTCCAGAAACATCCCGGCCTCCTGTTCCAGCTCCTGGAGGGCTTCCGTCAGGCTCCACCAGTAGGCGAGGGGCGCCTCCGCAAGGGCCTCCAGAACCTCCTCGGGAAGCTCCGGCCCCGGGAGGAGGTCCACCTCGGCCTCCGCCTCCGAGGCCTCCCCGGGCTCGGGGTCCTGGTTCAGCACCCCGTCCGCCCAGTCCAACCAGTAGCGGTACTCCTCCAGAGCCTCCCGGTCCTCCCAGTCGAGGTCTTCTTCGATCTCCCAACCCATGTCGTCGTCCCAGAGCATGCTTTTCCTCCTTTCCGTTGAGAAGGCCGCCCGGCCTTCGGCCGGGCTAACCGCTTCCCCCTAGGCCCGTTCCAAAGGGGGCTTGGGGGGGTACCCCCCCTCATCAACCTCCAGGGGCCGTTAGGCCCACCCTTTTACTTCTCACTTCATTCCCTTTTCACTCCTTGGTCTGGGGCGGCCCTTCTGGGCCGCCCCGTGTTTTCTTAGCTTTTTATGGGGTGTGGGGGAAAACGAAAAAACCCCGCTCAGAACAGGATTTTCACGCGTTTTTCGCTTGAATTATGAAAGGGGGAAGAAACCTACCCTTTCTTAAAGAAGAGCCCTTCACCCTGGCTCAAGAGCTTCTCCCGAGACTTCCACAAACTGATGTTGCCCCGGGCCCTAGACTCGGGAAGCCCGAGCTCGTCCGTGAGGTAGCGGAAAAGCTCCTCCTCCGAGAAAATCCGCCCGCCGAAGCGTTCCCGAGCCCTCTCGATGTACGACTCCCTGGACCTCTTGGAGGCCCTTTTAACCCCCTTGGCGCTTGAGGAGCTGGCCCGGCGGAGCCCCCTCACCCGCACCCGCAAGACCTCCTCCACCTCCCGCCAAACGTCGCCCCGGCCCCTCTCGTAAAGGAGGAGGCCCCAGTCCTCTTCCCCCTCCCGCTTGGGCTCGAGGCGGAAGATGTGGTCGGCGTTGGCGGCGATGGCCCCGGAGCCCCGGGGACCGCTGTTACCCTTGGTGGCGTGGTGGATGACCACAAGGCCCACCAAGGGCTCCCTCCCCGACGGCGAGATGGCCCGCTTGAGCCGGGCCATGACCTCGTCCATGGCCTTGGCCTCGTTCTCGCTCTGTTGAGGAGGGACCAGCTTGATAAGGGAATCCACCACCACCAAGGCAGGAGCCTTCTTCTCTTCGGCTAGACGCTGAATGGCCTGCAGGGCGCGCTCCAGCTCCCTCACGTCGTTGAAGGGAAGAATGTGCTCGGTGAGGCCCTCGGCCCCCAGGGTTTGGGCGTACTTCCTCAGGTGGGCGTACCGGGTTTCCGTGGCGTGGTAGAGGTAGAAGCGCAGGTCCAGGGGTGCCCTCACGCGCCAGGACCTGGAGCGCACCGCATCGCCCCCGTCCTCGTTCGGTGAATCCGGCGCGGCCCTCTCCCCATCGGGCCAGCCCAAGAGGGCCACCGCCGCCCGGCTCTTGCCCACCTTGGCCTCGCCGTAGAGGAGGGCCACCTCCCCGGCAAGAAGGACGCCGCTCAAGGCCCCCCCTTGCCAGACCTGTAAGATCGGCCTGGCGCCCTCCTCTTTGTCGCGCCGGCTCTTTAGTCTTCGGAGAAAAGAGCGGGCTTCCTCAAGGGTCATCCCGCCAGACGCCTTCGCCGCGGACAACTCGGAGGTGGATCCCATCTTGGAACCCCATGATATCCCGGGGAAAAGAGGCAGGCATTTAGACTGTAACCATTATGAAGCCGAATGGGTCACCCCAGAACCCCTCCCCTGTGACCCCAGATCAGCTCCTCAAGAATCTCCAGTCCCTCCTGACCAGAGAAGTCTTCCGCCGCCTTCGGGAGGAAGGGCCCTACCTGGTTCAGGGCACCTTTGCCAACCATTCCCAGAAGGCATGGGGGAACTTTTACTACGGCGACTTCAAGGGAGGATCCACTTCCATCCGCCTCAAGGTTCCCCTAGGGATCACCCTCAGGGAGGGAAGGAGTTACGTCCTCTCCGTGACCCCGGAACTCGCCCCTTCCAACAAGGGACTTCCCTTCGTCTTCCAGGTAGAAGCCATCCACGAGGAAGCGGAGGCCTCCCCTACCCCGGAGGTCCGCTTGCCCCAGAGGAGCCGGGAGAAGGTGGACGTACGGGGATTTCTTATGGGCCTCCTCCGCAAGGGGGAAACCCCCGCTTTAGCCCTGGTGCTGGGGGAAAACGCCATTGTCCACAAGGACGTGGAGGTCTCCATGGGAAGCGCCCGGGACCGCTACCGGGTGGACCAGAGGCGGGTGAGCCTCGCCAACCCTGGGGCCGTGGCAGAAGCCCTCGCCCAGGTGGCGGAAGGGCCCTACCACCTGGTGGCCCTGATCCGGGGAGGAGGGGATCCGGAAGACTTAAAGCCTCTGGACGGCCCCGAGGTGTGGAACGCGGTGGCCTCCTGCCCCAAGCCCATCGTGGTGGCCCTGGGCCATGCGGCGGACACCCTGTGGGTGGAGGCCCTGGCGGACGAGGCCTTTCCCACACCCACAGCCCTAGGGCACTTCCTCAAGGAGGTGGTGGAGGCGGTGGAGCGGGAAAGAGAGGCCGCCAAGCTCTCCGATCTCCTGGAGCGGGCCCAGGAGGAGGCTAAGGCGGCGAGGACCGAACGGGATCTGCTGAAGGAAAGAATAAGGCGGCTGGAGCAGGAGCCCGCCCGCCTGGTTCAGGAAATGGACCGCCTGAGGCGCGGCCTTGCCCTGTGGCGGGGAGTTGCTCTCTTCCTCTTGGCTGCGGCAATCCTCCTTCTCCTCGCGAGGGGATGAAGCACAAAGGGCCCCCGGGGTGGAGGGGATTCCGAGGGAAGGCGGAAACGCCTATCGGTGGCGCAATTCTCCGCCAAAAAGCAACTCACCCTTGAACCTCTCCCCTCTTTGGCCCGGATAGGGAATGGGAGAAGCCGTGGCGAATCCGGCCGGGTAGGCTAAGAAGGTGGGCTTAAGAGCGCTCGGGCTTCTCCCCTGGTTGCTCGCCCTGGTCCTGGCCCTCGCCCCGGAGGGCCGGCTCCAGGGCCCAGTGGCCGTCCTCCGTGTGGTGGACGGGGACACGGTGGAACTTCAGGGCCTAGGGCCCGTTCGCCTCATCGGGATTGACGCCCCGGAGAGCACCTCCAACCACCGCACCTCGGGCCCCGAGGAGGTGCGGCTGGGCCTCGAGGCCAAGGCCTTCCTCGCCCGCCTGCTCCAGGGGAGGAAGGTGTGGGTGGAGCTGGACGCCCAGGAGCGGGACCGCTACCGGAGGGTGCTGGCCTACCTATACCTGGAGGATCCCAGGGGGGACTGGATCCACGGGGGGAGGCGGTTTCTTCAGGTGAACCTGGAGCTGGTGAGGGCCGGGTGGGCCGAGCCCTACACCGTGCCCCCCAATGTCCGCTACGCCGCCCTCTACCTCCAGGCCGCCCGGGAGGCCCGGGCTAAGGGGGTGGGAATGTGGGGAGGGGGGCAGGCCTCGAGGCCCCAAGGCCCCGCCCCGGACCGGAAAGGGTGCGACCCCGCCTACCCCACGGTGTGCGTCCCGCCGCCGCCCCCGGACCTGGACTGTAGGGACATCCCCTACAGGCGCTTCAAGGTTCTGCCCCCGGACCCGCACCGCTTTGACCGGGACGGGGATGGGGTGGGGTGCGAGTAACGGAGAAGGCAAGGGACGCCCAAGACCCAGAGCCAGGCACCGGGATGGGTTCCGCTCCCCTCAGGGAACGACCGCGCACGCCTCCACCGAGGTAGGGCTAGACCGAGAGTCCAGAGGCGTGATCCGGAGGCATACCTCCTCGCCCGCCAGCCCCCTGAGGGGCACCAGGGCAGTATAGAGGGGCCGGGAGTACTCGCTGGTGAGCCTAGTGAAAGGCAGGGAGATGGGCGTGTTCCCCACCCTGCCCTCCAGGGCGTACTCCTTCGCCCAGGTCCACTCCCCGTAGGTGAGGAGGAGGGTCTCCCTACCCGCCGGATCCAGCCGGAGGAGGGTCGTCTGGTCGGGGTAGCGGTAGCAGGCGCGGGTGTAGCTAACCTCGTAGGCCTCGCTGCCCTCCACCTGGAAGGTCACCCTCTCCGCCTGGAAGCCGGGGCCAGGGCAGGCCTTGGCGCGGAAGGTCACGGTGGCCGAGCCGCCGGCGGGGATCTCCTGAGAAGCCAGCTCGGCGCTTTGGAGCCACCTCCCCTCCAGGACCACGCCTGTGACCCGGGCGTCCACGGCCCCTACGTTGAGGAGTTCTTGGGGGAAGGTGTAGTCCGTGGTGTATGTGGTCTGGTGGAACCACCACCTGAGCCGGAGGAGGGGGGTGGCGTAGTAGAGGCGCACGGCCTCCACGTCCCCAGGGCTCAGACCATCCTTCTGCCCAAGGCGCTCTGGAGGGATGCCGTTCTTGGGCAGGATGGTGTAGCCCCCGTTCTTGGAAAAGGCCTTGGCGTGGTAGTGCATGACGGAGTCGTAGTCGTAGGCCTGGTAAAGCTTCCCCCGCCCACCGATCTTCGCGAACTCCCTCCAATGCTCCTCCTGGATGTTCTCCCAAAGGATCTCCACGTACGCGTCCCGGTCGGCCCGGCTCTGCTCGTGCATGAAGCCGAGGGCGTGGAGGATCTCGTGGACCACGGTGCCCATGGAGGGAACCCCACCCTGGCCGCAGTAGACGTCCAGGTCCTGGGCCCCTCCCCTCTTCCCCAGGACCGACCAGCAGGTTCCCGGGACCCCGTCGCTGATGAAGCGGACGTAGTCGGCCTCGGTGGTGCGCGGTACAAAGCGGATGAGGGTTTTCTCCTGAACGTGGGCCAGGGCCTGCTGGATGACCTCCCTTTGCATCTGGCTCACGCCGGGGTCCACCTCGTAGGGCACCACCCCGTAGGGCCAGAGCCGCCCCCAGGTGAGGGGTTCCAGGGCGAGGCCCTGGGGGGTCAGGGCCTCAGGGCGCGCAGGGGCCCGGGGGACCAGGATGTCCCCCTGGACCACCACGTACCCAGGAGGGGCCCAAGGAACCCTCTGGCCCTCCACCTTCACCTCGCTCCCGTCGGGAAGCATGAGCCAAACCGGTTCCCAGGTGGGGGCCTCCCGGGAGACCCTAGGGGTAAGAGCGCACGCCGCCAAAAGCACAGAAAGGGCCGTCCACGCCGTCCAACGCCTCATCGCCTACCTCCCACAACCGGCCACGCACGGCGCGACCGCCAGGTGAAAGAGGGCGGTGCGCCTGAGGTTGCCGAGGGCCACCGTGAGCTCCGTGGGGGCGGAGAAGTAGGTCCAGACCTCGTCCGGATCCGGCCCCTGGAGCTCCAAGACCAGTCTCCCCTCCTGGGACCTCTCGGGAAGGAAACGGTACTGGACCTGGTCCACCCCGGTACCCACGAGCCGACCGGAGAGCTCTACCCCGTACGCCCCGGGAGGCGCCGAAAGGCCCCCCATGAGGACCAGCTCCACAACCAGCTCCGTCTTAGCCCCGGCGGGGACGACCACCGGGGAAGGAAGCTCGCCCAGCTGGAAGTCCCCCACGATGGGGGCAAAGGAGGCCTTCACCCGGGCATCCTCGTTAAGCACGAGGGCGCAGGCCCCAAATCCCGAGCAAGCCTCCCTCCACCCCGCAAAATAGTGCCCCTCATCCGGAAGGGCGGTAAGGGTCAAGGAGGTCCCCTTGGGAAACTCCCAGGTACAAGAGGTCCCGGAACGGCACGCCCTCGAGTCCGCCACCACCGCCCCGTTGCCCTCTAACTCAAGGGTCAGGGATGCTTTTTGCGGGGCGCTCACCGTGACGGTGAGGTCCGCCTCCTTGGTGAGGCTTCCCGAGGTGCCCCGCACCTTGATCCGGTAGGTGCCCGTGGGGGTGGAGGAGGCGGTGAGAGTGAGGGCCCGGCTCAAGAGGCTGGACCCCGTGACCTGGACGCTCGTGGGCGAGAGGGAAAGCCCCCGGGGTACCTGGTCGTGGCCGTTCACCAGGGAGAGATTGACCGTCCCCGTGAAGCCGTTCTGGGGGGTGACGGTGAGGGTGGTCTGGGCGCTGTCCCCCTGCTGGACCGCGAGGCTTGAAGGGCTCAGGGAGAGGGAGAAGGTAGGAGAAGGAGTGGATCCACCTCCACCCCCACCGCCCGAAGGAGACTGCATGGGGCAAGCAGTGAATAGGAGAACGAGCCCGAGACTCAGAGGTAGACGCCTGAGCTTTTCCTTCATAGCGCCCTCGCCTCCTTGGTAGCACTAAGAATAAAAAACTTCCACAGGGCTTCCGGGAGCAAGCCCTAGCCCCGGAAGCTCACCCCGCATCCGGGCCCTCCTCTTCACGAGGATGGCGACCGACATCGCCCCGCCACTCCAGGGCCACCACCATCTCGGGCGCATGCCCCCCTTGAGGATCCCGACCGACGATGTGCCCAAAGCGGGCGCCGACCTCTTCCAGCACCGCGTCAAATCGCCGGTAAGCTTCCTCTTCGCCGTCCAGGTCGACCTGGGCGAGGCGGCGGAGGACGTACCGGGGAAGGCGCTTGTACCGGCGGATGTCCTTGATCAAAGCCTCGAGGAGAGCCACCTTCGCCTCGTCTCCATACCGCTTGTAGCGCACCTTGGCCGCGTTCAGGTTGCGGAGGGCCTTCTGCTCGAGGGAGTTGGAAGGAAAGGGCGCGGGCTCGGTACGGGAGAGCTCCTTCTCCAGCTCACGATAAATTTCCCAAAAGCGCGGGCTGGGCTCCAGCCGCGGCGTATCGGGCTCCGCCCTCGCCTCTCCCAGGGCTTCGGGAAAGGGCACGGGCCGGGGCCGCCCATCCCCTTCCTTCGTATAGGCGTAGAAGCCGAGGCCTTTCCGGGCCACGAGGAGCACCCGCTCCTCTCCGGGCCGCGCCGCCTTCACCCGGTTGGGCAAGCGGGCGATCCTCTCCTCTATTCCAGGCTCGAGCGCCCTCACCCGCTCCCACTCCAGGCGCACCCAGGTGTCGAAGCTCTCCTCTTCCTCGGGAAGGTGGGTGAGCTTGTGGTAGACCATAGCGGGGCTAGGCTCTTCTTCGGGGGAAAGCACCTTGGCGTCCTCCCCCAGGGCCTTGTGGATCAGGAAGAGCTTGTGAGCGGCCACCTGGCTCGGGTCCACCACGCCCTTCCCCCTCTCCGTGGGGAAGAAGTGATAGATGTAGAGATTGTCGAAAACCTTCTGCCCGATGCGGTTGATCCGCCCCACGCGCTGGATCAAGCGGGTGGGGTTCCAAGGGATGTCGTAGTTGACCACGGTCCCCGCCCGGTGGAGGTTGACGCCTTCGGAGAGCTTATCGCTGGTGACCAGCACGTCGTAGTCGTCGCGGCGGCGTTCCTCAGGGAGGGAGGCGTCGAAGTTGAGGACCACCTCCCGGATCAGGTTCGCGCTTACCTGCCTCCCCACGGCGAGGACCCTGATCCCCGAACTCCTCAAGCGTTCGGCGACGTGCTCCACGGTGTCGGTGAACTCGGAGAAGACCACGACCTTGCGCTCGGGTTCTTTTTGAAGGCTTTCCCGGAGGAACCGCACGAGAGCCTCCGCCTTGGGATCCCGCTCGGGGTCGGCGAGCCTGAGTTTGGCGGCCTGGGCGTAGACGCGGGTGAGCAGGGCGAGGTCGTCCTCGATGTGGTGGAGGAAGAGGTCCTTTTGGGCGAACTCCTCCAGGCGGTACACCCGCTCCCGGCTTCGCTCCCCCCTGGCGATGGCCTCGGCGTCCTCCTGGAGGAGGAGCTCCAGGAACTCTTCCACCTCGATGGGCTCCTCCCCGGCCTCAAAGCGGGAGAGGAGCTTCTCCAGGCCGTCGCGCCCAAGGATGAAGTAGCCCGTTTCTTTGGCGAAACTGAGCGCCCTCTCGTGGGCCTTTACGAGCCGCTCCACCGTGCGGACGAAGGCCCCGAAGGAGCTCTCGAAGCGCCGGACCAGAAGGCGACGCATGAAGTCGGCGAGGTTCCGCTGAGACTCCACGGCGAAGATCTTCTCGGGGGACTCCTCTATCTCCTCCTCTTCCCCGAAGAACCCTTCCCGGTAGAGGGCGGGCTGGTAGATCGCCCCCTTGAAGGCCCCCTCGGGGCCGAACCACTCGTCCACTACCTGGTCGTAGAACGCCGACTGCTCGGGGGAAAGCTCGTAGAAGAGAGGCTTGGGGTCCTCCAGGCGGGAGAACTCCGGGAGGTGCTCCCGGTAGCGGGGATCCTTCACCAGGTCCAGCCGGTTGCGCCGCACCGTGACGGGGGCGAGGACCGAGCGGACCTCCCGGGCGACCTCCTCCAGGGCCTTTTCCACGAGCCTTGTGTCCACGGGAGGATCCCGGTCGAAGTGCGCCCGGTAGAGCCTTTTGGCCTTCTCCTGCTTCTTTCTGTCAAGAGAAGCGTGGTAGCGAAGGACGTAGCTGTAGGCCCTGAACCTTTCGGTGAGCTCGCGAAAGTACCCCTCGAGGTCGGAGGTGGGCCCCACCTTGGCGTTCCCGGGGACGGTGAAGAGCCGGAGGAGGGCGAAGACGTCCAAGGGGTAGTTGTTGTAGGGCGTGGCCGTGAGGAGGAGGACCTTTCTGCCCGCGGTGATGGCCTGGAGCAGGGCGTAGCTCTCGGTGTCGGGGTTGCGGAAGCGGTGGGCCTCGTCCACGATGACGAGCTCCACGTCCTTGCCGGGACCCTGGACGAAGGCGAGGGCCTCGTCCAGCTTGCCCGTGGAGAAGGCCCTCCAATCGTAGAGGCCGAAGTCCTCCAGGTACTTCAGCCAGCCGTACTGGCCGCTCTCCCCGATGAGGCCGGGCGGGGCGATGACGATCCCCCGCCCCCCATGCTCCCGCGCCACGAGGGCCGCCACCACGGTCTTGCCAAGCCCCACCACGTCGGCGAGGATGGCCCCGCCGTATTCCTCGAGGATCCGGAGGAGGAGCTCCACGGCGTCCAACTGGTAGCGCAAGGGGCGGTACCCGATCCTCTCCAGGTAGAGCGCGGGGGCCTGCCTTTCCGGGATGGCCTCCACCACGTCCAGGTAGCGCCTGAGGAGAAGGGCGTAGATCTCGAAGGGAGTGGGGAGGGCGGCGAGGGAGCCCCGCTCCACGACCTCCTTGAGGCGGAGGACGTCCTCGGGGCGGAGGGGGACGGCGCTTTTCCAGAGCTCGTCGAAGTAAGCCTCGGCCTCCTCGAAGCCGTAGTCCCCGATCTCCACGTTGAACTCGTGCTGGCCCCTGAGCCCCGCGTGGGTGAAGTTGGAGGAGCCCGTGATGAACTTCCCCGGGCTCCCCAGGAGCCTCTGTTGCGGGGCGTCCACCTTGAAGAGGTAGAGCTTAGCGTGGTTGGGCTCCCGGGTCTTGCGGACCTCCAGCCGCCCTTCCTTGAGCAGCCGCAGGAAGAAGCGGGCTTGCTCTGGGAAGTCGGGCAGGTCCAGGCTAGGGTCGGAGAGGGCCTGGGTGAGTCCCTCCACCAGGGCTTGCGCCACCTCGCGCCCCGTCCCCTGGAACCCCTTGGCCACCTCGATAAGCCCCCCCGCGTGGCGGTCCACCCCCATGCCCACCAGGACCTTAAGCCGGAGGTCCGGGTTCTCCTGCGCCGCCTTGCGGAGGGGCTCGTAGAGCTCCTGCCATCCCGAGAAGTAGAAGAAGCCCACGAGGAACTTGAGCTCTTTGGAGAAGCCGATGAGCTCGGCGAGGCGGGCGGCGAGGTCCTTGGTTGGGTGGTTGGTGATGAAGCCCATCAGTTCTTTTGTCGCCTCCGAGAGCTTTCCTCGAACGATAAGTTCGACGGATCCAGAGACTCTAGTGCCTCCTCGGGTTTGAGCAACGCCGTTCGGTACTTCACGTAGCTGGCTGAACGATTGGGTTTGCCACACTTCGGTTCCAAGACCAGGCGCACGTGTTCGGCGTAGTGGTGGTTGTAAGCGATGATCCTGAATTCGGCTCCTACCTTTTGGGCTATTTTGCGAAGATACATGTAGTTTGCGCAATCGTCCACATAGGGTTTCCAGTTCTTTACAGATTCTTTCGGCCTTTTCAGTTCCAGGAGCAAAGCTGGCTTTTGAAGTCTCACCGCGTCGATGTCGTTGGCGACGCAGAAACGGCTCAAGTGCAGCCGGGTAAAGGTGCGGAATAGGTCGCTCTGCCTTTGACTTTCAAGTCGGTTCGTCTCTTTGGATGTACCCAGGTTTCGCCCCAGCTCGGGTGCCATGCTGTAGAACCAGGAGGCTAGCTGTTTATAAGTGTAGGGTTTGTTGAAAAAAAAGAAGGGGTCGCTCTCCCTCAGTGTCAGCAACAAATGGAAGGAGAACGGGCTCCAGAATTCCTTGAAATAGCTGTATAAGTAATGCTTCTCCAGCTTCTCATAGAGAGGGGGAGCTTCCTTCAGGGAAACATTTTCCACCACGAGAAAGAAAACGGCTTTGGGTTCGTCAGGGGTAGACCAAGCTATGAAACGAAGGCTTGGGAGAAACCCCTCAGGCAAGCTGAGATGCCTGGCAAAATCAGCCGTTCCTGAAACCAAGAAATGTTTCCTATAAAGCAGTTGCTCCATCCAGTTGTCACTCATTCCGCCTCCCTGTCTTGGCCCGGAAAACACGCTCACTAATCATCCGTTGCAGAACCTGGGAGAGCTCCCACTCCTCTTCGGGTGTCAGGCCAAGGACCCTAGCTACCACGCTATCGTCTATTTTTTTGTCCTTCAAGGCAGCCTCTTCAGGGAGGAGGGCAGGATCCAAGAGCAAACCCATGCCGTACTCGTAGACGGTGAAGTCAGCGAGCCCTCCTCCAAGCCCAGTACGCACCAGAACCTCCAAGCTCAACCGAAAGATGGTGGTGTTCATCAAGTTCACCACCACGGGAGGTGCTTCGTACAGGCCGTAGAGGCGTTTGTCGATCAAGAAGCCCTTTCTGTTGTGGACGAAGAGGTAGTTTCGGTCCACACCCGCGGGGACAACAGCCAGAGGAGGGGTCAACGGGGAAAGCTTCCACCAGGGGGTGCGCCCGCTGACGCTTGGACGTTGGCTCACTCCTTTTTCCTCTCCGTACCGGAGGTAGGCCTCCGCGTGTTCCCCTCCGGTGAAGGCGAACACCCGGAGAGAAGGTATCGCTTCGGGGTTCTGAGCGAAGGCCCGGTACGACTTTACAATGGGGCGCAAGTTGCGCGCTTCGATGTAACCTTCCCACCCTCCCTCGCTTCTCACCGCTACCAAGGTATCTGGTGAATAGCTTCCCACCCCCTCTTGGTATGGAATTTCCTCTTCCCTGGTAAGGGCTTTCTCATGCGCCCTCCCACACAAGGGACATGTGGGGCGGTAAGGGAGGACCTCGAGGTAGAAGAAGTCGTTCGCCCCGGTCTTGATGCCAAAGCGCACCTCGGCCACCTCCCCGAGGCGCACTAACTTGTCCCCCGCCTTTTCCAGGACGCGGAAAAAGATGTCGGGAGCCCGGAGGTAGAGCCCGCCCCACTTCCCGCCCGCATACTTGCCGTCTTCGTCAAGCCCCTCCCGCAAGAGCTCATCGGCGCTCCGCGCCACCACCCTGACGCTCTCGTTGTGACGGACGACTTCGGGAACCTTCACCTCGACACCTCCTCAGCGAGCCCCACCTGTAGGGAGGCCTCCAGCGCCTCCTGCAAAAGGTCCACCTCCTCGAAGGGCTTCCGCACCGCGATGAAGAGGACGGGCCAGTCAGGAGGCACTCTTCTCTTGGGATCCGGAGCGTGGGCCACGGTGATCGCCGTGTTCACGTCCGCCCGGAAGGAGCGCTTGACCCGGTTCTCGATCACGTAGCGGAGGGGAGCGGCCTCCAGGAAGACCCGTTGCAGCCAGGCCCCGTACTGCACGTCCAGCCAGGAGTTGGACACCACGAAGACGTGCACTCCTTTGGGGTGGAGGAGGGCCAGGGACCGCACGTAGAAGTAGGTGTACAGATCGGAGCGGCCCGAAGGGGCGGGCGCCGTCTTTTCCGTGTAGGGGGTGGCGAGGAGGAGGTCCTCCTTCGCCGACCTCTGCAGGAGCTTCTTGTAAGTGCCAGGGTCGAAGCGACCGAAGAGGTCCCGGATCTCCTCCTGGCGCACATAGGGGGGGTTGCCGATCACGATGTCGAACCCCCCCTTGGGCCCGAGGAGGACCTCGGCGAAGTCCAGAAGGTAGAAGAAGGGGCGCTCTTCTTGCCTGAGGAGCTCCTCGATTTGGCGGTACCGTTCCTCGGTCTGCTCCGCTTCCCCCTTCACCAGAAGCCCCGGTTGCTGGCCCTTTCCCAAAAGGGCCCGCCAAGCGTAGGCCTCGAGGAAGGCCCGCTCCTTCTCCTCCACCTCCTCCCGGCTCACCCCCCGGTTGTGGAAGTAGTCCTCTTTGGCGGCCACCAGGGCCTCGTAAGCCTTGCGCACCCTCTCGTCCTTTAGCACCTCGGCCTCGGCGGGGAGCTTCACGGGGACGGTCGTTTCCCCAAGGGTCTGCACCAGGGAGTCCCCGTGGGCCACCTTGAGGCCGAGGGAGGGGAGGAGGGGCTCCTTAAAGGCCTTGGCGCTGTCGGGGAGCTCCACGAAGTAGGCGAGCCAGAGCCTGAGCTCCGTCATCCACACCGCCCAGGAGAGGGCGTCCACCCCGTAGAGGTTCTGAAGGAGGCGCTTGCGGAGGTCCAGGGTGCGGGGCTTCCCTAGGTTCTCAAGAGCCTCCTCCAGGACCTGGAGCATCCCCACGAGGAAGGCCCCCGAGCCCACCGCAGGGTCCAGGACCTTGGCCTCGAGGAGGCTCTGTTTGGCGAAACGCCTCTCCTCCTCTGTCAGAGCTTCCGCCTCTCCCTTCATGAGCCCGTAGGCCTTCTCCAGGGGAAGGCCCTGGCGGTTGAGGTACTCGGCGAGGGCGAGGCGGCACATGAGGTCCACCTCCACCCTGGGGGTGTAGTGGGCCCCCACCTCCCTCTCCTTCCCCTCTACTCCGAGGCCGTTGATCAGGCGCTCCAGGATGAGGCCTAAAAACTCGGGGTTGAGCTCCAGCTCCTCCTCGTAGCGGTCGTTCTCCTCCACGGTGAAGTTGTGGGCGAAGAGGAAGTCGAAGAAGTCCCTGACGGCCTCGTCCTTCAGGTAGAGGCCCCGGTCGTCCACGCTGGGCTTCGGGGAGAAGAGCTCGCCGTTCAAGTAGGGGGCCTCCTCCAGGGCTTTTACCACCTCGGGGGGTAGGCCGAGGCTCGAAAGCCCCTTCTCGCCCGGAGGGGCTTTGAGGGCGCGGAAGAAGAGGGGGGTGAGCCACTCCCGGTAAAAGCGGTCCCTCCCGAGGCCCACCGTCTCCTCGTAGAGCTTCAAAAGGCGCTGGAGGAAGTCCTCCCTTCCCCCGAGCCAGCCCCGCTTCTGCACGAAGCCGAGGAAGATCACCCGGGCCACGAAGGCGAGGGCGAAGTCGCGCTTCTCTCCGGGAGAGGCCTCTCCCACCACTTCTTCGGCGAGCCTCTGGAAGAGGGCGATGAACTCCCGGTAGAACTCCTCGGTGACCGCCTCCACGCTGAAGACCTCGAGGAGGCCCTCGAGGGTCCCGGGCGGGTTTTCCGCCATGCGCCGGAGGCGCTGGAAGAAGGTCTTGTTGGGTTTTTCGGGGTGAGCAACGAGGCTGTGGCGCTTGTAGTGGGAGAACTCAGGGCTCTTCGTCCCCCGGTAGCGGGCGTGGACAAGGCTCAGACGGTAGGCTCCCTTCCCGTCATGGAAGACGAAGAGCCCGGCGGGAAGCCCCCGCTCCGCGAGGTAGCGGGCGGCGGGCTCCCAGTCCTTGCGGCGCTTCTTGGTAGCCTCCTCTACCCTCAGGGCCACCACGGGCACCTCGTCCTCGAGGTAGAGGTAGCCGAGGAGCTCGCCCGTGACCCCCCCGGGGAGGGAAACCGCCTCTTCCCGGGGGGCAAAGCTCCCTAAGGCGTCCAGGAAGCTGACGAGCCCTTCACGGCTGTAGGGAACGAGGTCATCACTCAGCAAGGCAAATCTACCTCCCTAAAAAATAGGCTCCCAAGGCCAAAAACCCCAGGATCCCTCCCAGGATAAAGATTTGCCTTTGTAGCCCCGTTATCTTCCGCATCATCTCCAGATGCCGCGCCAAGAGCTTCTGCTCCATGTGATTAACCTGCTGGCCCACCTCGTCCATCCGATCCTCAAGGCCCTTCATCCTCCCTTCCAGCTCCGCTTTCTGCTGACCTAACTGATCCTCAACACGGTCCAATCGCTTGAAGGTGAGGTGTTGGATTTCGCTAAGGCGATTCTGGGATTCCTTAAGGTGCTCGAGCACCTGCTCCTCCAGCTTCCGACGCCACTCCTCAATCCCACGACGGGATTCCTCCCATTCTTGCCGAAACCTGTCTAGGTCCTCGCCTCCTCGGGCAACGAGTTCTTGAAGGCCCTGGAGTCGTTCTTCTAAGCTTTGGTACGTCTTTTTGGCCGCCTCCAGTATCCCGGCAAGCTCTTCCGACACCTTCAGGGCTTGCCTAAGGCTCTTCCTATAGGCATCGACCTCTTGCTCCAAGAGCTCCAGAAAGTTTCTTTCCTCTTTCATTCCCTACCCCTGTAAGCTGGCTTCAAACCTTTCCTTGATCGATCTCAGCTGGGAAGAAGCCCCTTCCCGTTCCACCCACTCCGTCAGCTCGGAAAGAAGCTCTAGAGAAGCTAGACTCGCCGTAAGCCGAGCAGCCGGATCGTCATATCCCAGGCGCTTCCCTACCTCCTCATAAACCTGCTTTCGCTCCCGGTAGCCCCCAAGAGGGGAGTGGGCGAGAAGCACGCTTCCCAGGTGCTCCGGTCCCAACCTTCCAAGTTCGGCGAGAAAAGGACCGATCTCGTCGACAGAAAGGCCCTGCTTCAAGGCCTCAGAAGTCCCCCGCTTCAGGTAGAGAGCTCCTTGAGCGGGATCTTCGCGCCCCTTGAGGGCACCCGCCAGGAAGAAGGCTCCTAAACTCGTTCCTTCGCGCTCCAGGTAGTACTCGGAGCGGAGCATGACCGCTTGACTCAAGCCTCTCTCGCCCGCGGCGGAAAGAAGCAGATCGGCTTCCTCCTCCGACCAGCTCTGGAAAAAAGAGGAGAGCCGCCGAACGATCTCCTCGGGTTCAGCTTCCCTTGGGGGAACCAGCGCTCCAGGGACCGGGAAAGCCAAAGAGGGCTCACAGACATCGCAGAAGCCACAACGGTAATCGTCTGGTGGAAGCTGGTCGTCAAAGATGCTCCGAAGCACCAAGCGGCGACACCGGTTTCTCTCCGTGCTCAGGGCGTACTCGATGAGGTTCCGAAGCATCTGGATGCGCATGGGATAGACCGTCTCGTACACCCTCTCCAAAAGGATGCGGAGGGCTTTCTCTACAGGATCTAGTGGATTGCCAGCAGAAGCGCGGCGAAGAGGTTCCAACCTTTTCTCCATCACCTCTACCCCCAGCCGCGTTTCTGCCAGGAAAGCCCTAAGCCGTTCCTCAAAAGTCCGACGGCTTATCTTAGGCGGGGGGAACCAAAAACGGAGGCGCCGCTGTGAGAGGTACTCTACGGTGTAAGCTTCTAAAAAGCCAATTTGCATGAGGCGCACGAGGGCATATTCAAAGCTGGTCAGTTCTTCCTCATGACCCTCCACCTCCACAAAGCGCTGCCCATCTGGTCCACCCTGCGAAGCGTGGTAAATCCTCTCGGCCACATTCATGGCCCTTTGCAAGGACTCCTCTACCCCGGGATAGCTCCCCTGAAGGAACTCAACCTGACGAGCATAGTCACAAGGAAGCGTCAGGCCGTAGGAGCAGGACCGGAAACGCCCGTTCGGAAGGCAAGGAGGTATCCCGTCTCCGCCTAGAACATGTTGTTCCAAGCACGACCGCGTGGGCGGTGTCAGGATCAAAGCGACATGCGCGTGCCTTCCATCGCGCCCCGCGCGCCCTGCCTCTTGGTAGTAGCCCTCGAGACCGCTGGACATGGCGTGGTGGATGATATAGCGAATATTCCGCTTGTCCACCCCCATGCCATAGCCCTTTGTCGCCACCAGAAGCGGAAAGCGGTTCTCCTGGAAGCGGTCCTGGACTTCTCGTACCCTATCTTCCCAGTCAAAGATGATCTTTGGTTTGACAAAGGAAGAACCGCAACTACGGCAAGTGTTTTTTCCCCGATCTGCAAACCACTCGCTAGAACCGCATGAAGGACATACAGCCGGCTTTTTACTTGCGTAAACGTGCACCTGATCGCCAGAAGCCAAGCCCTCTTTGAGGAGGAAGCTTCTTATCGCGTGGACACCCTCCTCGAAAGTCTTCTGCCCGCGAGGGTCGGCATAAATGGCAAAAATGACGCCGGCATGCGGGTACGAGGACTGCTTTGGCCTTCCTATAAGCTCCTTCCGTGGCACGCCCAGCGTCCGTGGAAGGATCTCGGTCAAGAGGTTTCTAAGAAGGTTCCTCTTTTGGTTCAGTCCGAGAGGAGCGGGATGGACAGAGAAACTCAGGTTGGGACGATCGCTACTGGCGAGTTGCTCCACAGCCCCCTCGGGGAGCCCCAGAACCCTCAGGATGTCCCTTCGAACGGGAGGAGAGGCCGTAGCCGTAAGCGCGATCAGGGGTAGCTTCCTCGGCGAAACCGCCTGGATCTCCTCGTAAAAGCCACGGATATGGAGATAGGCGGGCCGGAAGTCATGCCCCCACTCGGAGACGCAGTGCGCCTCGTCTACAGTTACCGCCGAGACAGGAAGGTTTCCCAGTTCCCTTCGGAATTCCTCAACGAACCCCTTGATGCGGATCCGCTCCGGGGAAAGGTACACAAGGCGGTAGCGCCCTTCCAACAAAGTCTTGGTCTTGCTCTCTTTGGCCGCGGCCTCGTCGTCGCTGGAAATCGAGGTGACCGCTGTGACGCCGATCCGCTGAAGGTTGTACACCTGATCCCGCATCAGGGCCCGAAGAGGAGAGATGACGATGTTCACCCCCGGGACGAGGAAGGAGTAAAGCTGGAAAATAAGAGACTTACCATAGCCCGTGGGCAACAGGGCAAGGCCGCTTTCTCCCCGTAGCGCCCGTTGCAAAAGACGAAGTTGGGCTTCCTTGAGCTCTGGCACCGGGAAAAACTTCCGGGCGAAGAAGTCCAGAACGAGGGCAGAAGATGCCGTCCCGACAAAGGGAGGAGTCCAAGATCCTCGTTCCTCTTCGTATTCTGCTTGGAAAGCGTCGGCCTCGCGCGTTAGGGAAGCGATACGGTCCCAAGAGAAAACGTCAAGAGCCCCTTCTTCAGGAACTCCGTCGACAACTGAAAAGCCCTCAATCCGCCCAACCCAAAGCGGCAGGAGATCCCGGAAGGCCCTTGAAACGCTATCCACGTCTAGCCGATAAACGCGAACTTCCGGTAAGGGGAGGTCAACCCCGGCAAGCCGGCCCACGTTCAAAAGCGTGAAGTAAGCATCGGCGAAGGCCGCCTCCACCAAGGGGGTGGATGACTCTGGGTCCACAATTTGGACGGAACGTTCGCCTTCCCTGACCGCCTTTAAGAGGCGCGCAAAGGCCCCTTTCAGGGCGATGGGGTACCGCACCGGAAAGTCCACAAGCCAGTGGAGGGGCGAATAAGCGGGCCCCCTGGAAAGCCCCACCCCACCTTTCCTCAGGTAGCCCCCCAGGACTGGGTCGCTCTCGGCAAGCCTTATCAGGGCTTCACGGGCCTTTCCCGAGCGGATGTCGTCGTAGGCGATGGGAAAATACGCGACTCCCCGGAGCGTAAGCGACCGCTGACGGCTTTTTTCTCGCGCAAAGCGGTCCGGGCGCTCGTGGTAGCTCTTGCCTTCGATCTCTATGGCGTACGGCCTTTGACCGAAGAGGATGAAGTCAGCCCTGCGCTCTCCCCCCTCCTCGTCCAAGAAGCCCACCTGGGGCAACAAGAGGGCAAGCCCCTCGCTACCAAAGAGGGGAAGGTAAACCTCTTTTAGGAAGAGCACCTCGGCATAGTGCTCCTTCCCTTGAAGACGGTGCTTGCGCACGAAGTCGTCTAACGTTTCGACGGGAACGAACTCCCAGTCGCTCAAAGAAGCCCGAGATATGCGCTCATAAAGGAGCTCTTTGAGTCCTTCCTCTGAGGGCCACCAATGGGTGGCATAAGCGTAAGAGCGCCCCTCGTTTGGGGGCCGAGTAAGGAGAGCTTCTGCAAGATCGAACTCTAACCCAAACCGCTTCCCTACCGCTTGAAGGAGGGCCGTCTTGAGAGGAATGGGAAGAACCCCAAGGGGATCCTCAATCCTGGGGCCTTTAAACTCCGGCCCCAGGATCCGATAAGCCCAGTAGAAAACCCCTTCGTGGATCCTTGGCAAGACCGCCATACTGAACCCAGACGCGTTTAACCAAGCAGTTCCTTGAGCTCCGCTAAGAGCGCTTCTACCCTGGCCCGCTTTTCCGTGGGGAGAGCACTAAAATCCGTCTTCTTCAAGGCGTCGATGACGTCTCCATACCACGCCGCAGGAGCCTTCTCCAAGGCAGGCTTACGCGCGACCAGAACCTCCCGCACCCGGGCCTTCAGTTCCCGCAAGGAGAGGCCCGCCTTCACCTCCTCCAAGAGGGCCTTCCGCAAGGCCTCGTCTTTCACCTTCTTGAGCTCCAGGGCGGCGGTGTAAGGGATCGCCCCCTCCTCCAGAGTTGCCCTCAGGTCCTCGGGGAGGGAGAGGAGGGGGAGGCGGTGGCGGACGAAAGACTCCCAGGACATGCGGCCCAAGGCCTTGAAGAGCTCCTCCACTCTCCGGGCCTCGGGGCTGCCCGCAACGTTGCGGGCTGCCACCCCCCGCTTCTCCTTCCGCATCCGCTCGAGGAGCCCCACCACCTCCTCCACGGACCTCCCCAAGTCTTCCGATAGCAGGGCGAGGACCCCCACGGTCTCCTCGTAGGGGTTCAGGTCCTCCCGCTGGAGGTTCTCCACCAGGGCGAAAAGCCTCGCCTCCTTTTCGGAGAGCTCCACCACCCGCACCGGGACCTCGGAAAGCCCCGCCATCCGGGCGGCCCGGTACCGCCTCTCCCCGGCCACGATGGCGTACCTCCCGTCCCCCAAGGGCCGCACCAGGAGGGGCTGGAGCACGCCCTTTTCCCGGATGGAGTGGGCGAGGGCCTCGAGTCCCTCAAAGCGCTTGCGGGGCTGGGGAGAAGGGACGAGGGCCTCGAGGGGAAGCGTCTTCCCCCCAGCCTGGACCGGCTTCCCCTCCATCTCCTCCAAGGCGGAAAGCGCCCTGGCCAGGAAGGGGTCCATGGGGCTCGGCTTGCGGCTCATCAGGCCACCTCCTTGTGAAGCTCAGCCTTGACCTGCTCCAGGATCCCCTCCAGAAAGTCCCCGAGGGCCCGCATCTCCCGCCGCACCTCCTCCCCGCCCACCGCTTGCACCGGAAGCCGCTGTACTTGAGCCTCCCGGTACACCGCCGGACGGCGCACCAAGGGGGGTGCTAAGGGGATCCGCCCTCCAAGGCCCTCGAGCTGGGCCAAAACCTCCCGGTCCCGGACCGTCCCTTCCAGCCCGTTAGGGATGAGGGCGCGGACGAAGGCGCCCCCGCCCCACATCCCCAGAGAGGCCAACCCCTCGGCGTAGTCCTGGGCCACGGAAAGCACCGTGGGCAGGGCCTGAAGGCCCTTGGGCGAGGCTTCCACGGGAACCAGAAGGCCGTCCCCGGCCATACCCGCAACTCCAGCCAGGGAGCCCAGAGAGGGCAGGGAGTCTACGAGGATGAGGTCGTACTCCTGCCGGAAGGCTTCCAGGGCTTTCCTCAGGGCGAACATCTTGTAGGGCTCCCGGATGAGGACAAGCTCGGCCCGGGCAAGTTCCACATGCGCGGGGATGAGGCTAACCCCCGGAAGCACCTCCCTCGGCCTGAAGCGTCCCTTACCCTCTAGGAGCCCGAGAAGGGTCTCCTCTACCGGAGCGTCCACGATGCCGAGCCAGGCGGAGAGGTTGGCCTGGGGGTCCACGTCCACGAGAAGAACGCGCTTGCCCCTAGAGGCCATCTCGTACCCCAGGTCCCGGGCCAGGGAGGTCTTCCCCGCCCCCCCGGCGTGGGTGAAGAGGGTGAGCACCACCCCTTCTCCCCCCGGGGCCTCCACCTCCTTGACCACGTACCAGTAGCGGCCAAGGCGCCGCGCGTTGAGTCTCCCCTCCTGGATCTGCTTGAGGGCGCCGGAGTAGGAGAGCCCCTGCTCCAGGGCCCAGTCCTTGAGGGGAATGAGGACGGTCTTCTTCATCTTGGAAGCAATATAACCCGCCTCACGCCGTGAGTCAAATCCCACAGCGGGTGTGTTCTAAATCACCCGGATAAGAGCCTTTCGGCCTCCCTGCCGTGGCCTCGAGGCCGGCGGGGACCACCCCCTCCTTCAGGAAGGATCGTCCCAGAGCCTGGCGGGCTTCGCCTTCCTCGCCACGAGCCGCCGGGTCTTCAGGCGGGCCTCCCCCTCCACGTAAACCCCGCTCCCCAGGGTGAGCTCCTCCAGGAGGGCGAGGGGAGCCCAGAGGGTGAGGGTGAAGGGCTCCTTGAGGCGTCCCCCGGGATTGGGCCGCACCTCGAGGCCAAACCTCCCCTCCTCCCGGTCCACGAAGGCCACGCGGCCCTGGGCGGCCATCAAGGGGTGTCCCTTCCCGTCCCCCCTGGGAACCCCGATCCGACCAAGGCGAAGGGACTTCTCCAGAAGGCCCTGGCCGTTCGTGCGGGGCCAAAAGGTGCCCCGGATGCGCGCCCCCACCAGCTCGGCCATGGGCCGGCCCCGGTGGGCCCGGGGCAGGCGGAGGAAGCTCCCGTCCGGGAGGCGGAGGCGGTAGAAGGTGTAGACCTGGCCGTTCGGGGCCTGGCTTTCCTTCACGAAGACCTGCCCTTCCGCGACCACCACGGCGGCGTAGTGGGCGCCAAACCTTAGGGGAACCCGACTCAGGGAAGGTGAAGGGGGCGTCGTGACCATTCCCCTCTACCCTAGCACACGCGCCTGGAGGACGCTCTCCCGGTCCACCAGGTAGGCCACCCCGTCCACCTCCACGAAGGCCTTGGCCCCGCCCCCGGTCCACCCGGCGAAGTACCCCCGCCTCCCGTCCGGGAGGAGGAGGAGGGCGTCCTTAGGCACCTCTTCCAATGAGGGCGGGGGAGGGAAGGAGCGCTCGGGCGGGGCGAGGTCCTGGAGGAGACGGTCCAGGTAGGCCGCCGGGTAGCGGACCGCGCCGAGGCGGGCTCCCTTCAGGGTGCGGTCCAGGGCCTGGAGGAAGGCCTCCCCCAGGGGCAGGGCCTCCCGCTCCATGCGCTCCAGGTAGGCCCGCCAAAGCCCCCCGTGGGCGAAGCCCGGGCGGAAGACCCGGTAGAAGTCCACCCAGAGCCCCGCTTCCTTGAGGCGGGCCTGGAGGCGGTACTTCGTGCCTTCATTCACGAGCACCGGGGAAGATCCAGAAGGGGAAGGGGAGGCCGGAGACGGCGAAGGAACCAGGAAGGTCGCCCGCTCTCCTCCCTCTGAGGGAGAGGCGGAAACCGCTCTTTCCTCCGGGGCTTTGCAGTCAGCCTCTACCTCTTCAGCCTCCTCCGCCTCCGCCGCTTGGGCGTGAAGATGAGGAGGATTTTTTTCTTCAGTAGTTGTTTCTTTTTCCTTTATTTCCCGCACCGAGAGAAGCCCGTCCTGGAGGGCGTTTTCCTCACCCGTGCCTTGCAAAGCTTGCAAGGGGGTCTGCACGGCGTGCACGGGGGCCTGCAGGTCCTGCCCGGGCGGGGCATCGGAAAGCCACCACCCCGTGGCGTCCCGCTCCACCAGGCCCTTTTCCCAGAGGGCGAGCAGGGCCTTCTCCACCGTGCGGGGGTCCCGCCGGAGGAGGAGGGCCAGGTCCTTGGTGGAGGCCTTCTTGTGGTGGAGGTTCCTGCGGGTGGCGAGGGCGAGGAAGACCGCGAACTCCCGGTCGGAGAAGCCGCTGCCGAAGAGCTTGTTGAGCAGGGGGTTGGGGATGAGGGTGAATCCGTTTGGCGATTCCAGATGGGTCCAGCCGATTCGCGCTCCCACGGTTGCCTTCTGGGCCGCTTACCCCCGGCCCTGGGGCCCGTGGGGCTTCCACCCGGGTTGACATTTTCCCTTCCGCTTGGTACCCTCGGATTAGGGGATCTCGAGAGTACCAAGATGCTTGCGGTGAAGGGATCGGGGGAAACCCCGGTCTTCCTGCTTTTACCTACCGCTACGCGTCCTTAGGCGACCTCTCACCTCCTTAACCCTGGAGTTTAGCACGTCCCCCCAGAGTTGGCTAGCCACAACCGGAGGTTAGCATATATCACCGGTTTTGGCAATACCTGGCCTTTACAGCACCCGCCACCCCCGCACCAGGCCCAAGACCTCGGGGCGCTCCTCCCTGAGCCAGAGGGTGGGGAGCTCCGGGTGAAGGGGGTAGAGGGCCAGGGGGTCCCTCTCCAGAGCCTCGTGGGGGAAGAAGGCGGCGTGGCCCTGGGCCTTCCCCAGGTAGACGGCCTGGGGCTGGAGAAGAGGCCTGAGCTCGGTGAGGACCCAGACCCTCCGGGCGGTGGGGAAGGGGACGTCCAGGGTGGCGAGCCACCTCCCTGGGACCTCCAGGAAGGCCAGGAACTCCATCACCGCCCCCCGGGGAAGCTCGGCCGGGGCGAGGAAGGCCCGGGAGGCGGGCTTGCCTTCCTCCAGCTCTTTGGGAGAGGTGTAGACGGGAAGGGTGAAGGGGACGAAGCCCAGGTCGTCCCCGGGGACATCCTCCCCCATGACCTGGGAGAGGGTGAGGCCGAGGGCCCTGGCGAGGCCCACCAGGTACTGGGCGGAGAGGGTCTTGGGGTCCACGGCGCCCCGCTCGATCTTGGCCATGAGGCTGGTGGAGAAGCCCGCCATGCGGGCGAGCTCTTCCTGGGTAAGGCCAAGCTCCCGCCGCCTCTCGCCGATGCGGAGGACGTGGCGGGGAAGGGGGCGTTTGCTGGTGCGCGGCATGACCACACGATACGGCCTGTCCTCTTCTGGCGCAACGGCAATTCTGGGAAGCGGTTGGGGCATAGCGCTTCCCGTGCGGGCGCAAGGGGGGTTCGTGCAGATTCTTCCGGGTAAACTGGCCCCGGTGGAACTGGCTTTCGCGATCTACGCGGACGAGTACGGGGAGACAAGGTCGCCTTTTTGCCCGGGACGTGACCTCCGAAGTGTTCGCCCTTTTGAGGGATCCAGCTTCGTGGGAGCAGCTTTGGATCTTTCCCTAACGTACTAAGCCCGGGGAAACCCCGGGCCCAGTCCCTAGTTAACAGGGTGGCCGAGAGGGAAAGCCTTGTCAACGAGGTGCGGGCTTGCCTAGCAAATCGCCTTGTACCCCGGAGGGGGCGGGAGGAGGGAGAGAAGAACCCTAAGGCCGTAAGCGATGAGCTCCAAAAGCGCTCGCGCCCCGAAGCCGGATAACCGGCCGCACCTCCGCTTGAGGAGTGGGGCCAGATAACTCTTTCCCCGTCAGGAGAACACTTTGCGGGCGTGGTCGTAGCGCCAGGAGCGGCCCCGCTTGCCCTTGGGGGTGGGCGGGGCCACCTCCTGGGCCAGGCGCAGGCAGTGTTCCAGGACCTCCTTGGGGCTTGCCTCCCGGCAAACGAAGCCGCGCTTGCCCATCGGGGCGCGAGTATACGCCCGTCATCCCGACCTTTGCAAGGCAATGTAGTCGGTCAACACATTTGAGACTCTGTGGGGACCGCCTCCCCCCGTATTTT
>NZ_JAKTNS010000032.1:0-25900 GCF_022760915.1 Thermus thalpophilus
GCCCATCAGGAGAGAGATATACACCCGTCCTCCTGACCTTTGCAAGGCAAGCCCACCTTGGCGGGGGGCGGGCAGACTTGACCGCTATACCGCATAAAGCCCCAGGAACCTGAGGGCGGAGAGGGGATGGAAGGAGAAGGCCTCAAGGGCCGCCTTCTTCCCCCTCACCCCCTTACGGTGCAAAAGGGAAACCAGGTACCCCCTCAGCACCGCCAACACCCAGGCCCCCACACCCCGCGCCTGGCACCCGTCCTCCCGCAAAAGCACATCCCGCACCCAGAAGGAACCGTTCTCTATCCCCCACCGCCCCACCAAAAGCTCCCCCAACCGCCTCGCGTCCGCCACCTCCGCCCCCAAGCTCGTCAGGGCATAGCTCACCCCCCGCCGCACCTCCCCCGTCCCCTTGTGCACCACCTCCCGCTCCAACCGCACCACTTGTTTCACCCCAGGAAAGGCCCGCATCGCCTCGGGCAAGTACGGGGAGGCCCACACCCGGTACCGCCACACCTCCCCGTCCCGCTCCCGCCTCCACTCCGCCTCCGTCTCCCCGGGCAGCCGCCCCTCCTCCATCCCCTTGAACACCTCCACCGCCCACCCCAACAGCCCCCTCTGGTTCCCCTTCAGGACCAAGAGGTAGTCCCCCTCTTTTCCCGGATGGCCTCTGCCACCTCCGGGTACAGGTACCCCGCGTCCCCCACCACCACCTTCCCCGCCAACTCCTCCGCCCCCAAGGAGGCCAGAAGCCGCCGCAGGGCCTCCGCCTCCCTCCCCTCCGCCTGGGCCTGGGCCAGGGTGGTCCGCAGGTGCAGGGCCAAGACCTCCACCAGGCGCACCTGGGGGGATGGTCCCTTGCGGCTCCCCCTTAGGGTCTTCCCGTCCACCCCCCACACCCCTTCCCCTTTCGCCTCGGGGAAGAGGGAGAGGAGGGCCCGTTGGAGCGCCCCTGGGTCCAGGCGGTGGAGGAGGGTGGTGAGGGCGTAGTGCCCCGGGGGCTTTGCGCAGGCCCAGGTGGGGGAGGAGGTGAGGGTTGGCGCGGGCGAAGCGGGCCACGCCGCGGCTGCTTTGCCCGAGGGCAAACACGTTCTGGGAATCCACGCGGCGGAGGAAGGCCAGGAGGATGAGGGCCAACAGGCCCCACAGGGGGTATTGCCGGTTCTTGCCCCGGGGGTCGGGGACTTGGGCCAGTGCCTCGCGTAGGGTCATGGGGTTAGGGCTACCTCAAGAGATGCATAGCGGTCAAGTCTGCGGGATGCCGAGACGGTTAGAAAAGAGGGGGTGTGGGGGCTATAATCCCCCGGTTTTCAAACCGGGGATACATGGACCCCCACGCGCTCCGAAGGAGCACATGTATAGCGAGCGACGGATGTACTATCATATGCAAGTGCCGAGTAAGCGCACCACACGCCATAGCCAGTTCAATCTAAACTACCATCTGGTATTCACCCCCAAGTACCGCGGGCATGCGTAAAGCCTTCAAATACCGCCTTTACCCCATCAAGCCCCAGGCCAAGGACCTGGAGCGTGCCCTTGAGCTCTGCCGCCAGCTCTACAACGCCGCCCCCCAAGAGCGGCGGGAGGCCTACAAGAAGGCGGGCAAGACGGTGGGCTTCTACGAACAGAAGCGCTCCTTGCCGGAGGTACGGGCTGCCCTGCCGGAGTACAAGCGCCTCCACTCCCAGGTCCTCCAGGATGTGCTCCACCGGGCAGACAGGGCCTTCCAGGGCTTCTTCCGCCGCCTCAAGGGGAGGAAGGGCAAGGCGGGCTTTCCCCGCTTCAAGGGGAAGGGACGCTACGACTCCTTCACCTTCCCCCAGGCTTACGCTACTGGGGTCAAGCTTCAAGAAGGTGGAAAAAGAGTTTTCCTTTTTGGTATTGGTTCAGTAAAGCTTAAGCTTCATCGACCCTTAGCGGGTAAGATAAAAACTGCCACCATCAAGAGAGAAGAAAAAGAGTGGTATATCGTCTTTGTTTGTGAAGCAGAACCTAAGCCTTTTCCTCCATCTGAGGAAGCTGTAGGTATTGACTTGGGTACGAATCCGTATTTTCTGGTCGCCTCCAATGGTGAAAAGATAGAGGCGCCACGATATTACCAAAGGACGCAGAAGAAGCTAGCCGAAAAGCAAAAGGAGCTCTCCCGCAAGCGGCGGGGAAGCCACCGCTACCTGAAGGCTAGGGAGGGACTGGCCAAGTTTCACCGGAAGGTTGCCCGGCAACGGCGGGACTTCCACCACAAGGTTGCCCGGAGCTTGGTGAACCGCTATGGGACCATTGTTCACGAAGACCTGAACGTCCTCGGTCTGGCCCGCAGCCGCGCCGCCAAAGGGGTGCTGGACGCGGGCTGGGCGCAGTTTCTTTCCATCCTCGCCTACAAAGCGGAAGGTCACCGCGTGAGCGGTAAGGTTCTAGCTGGTAGGCGGGTTGTGGGGGTAGACCCCAAGCACACGAGCCAGGACTGCCCGGTGTGCGGTCATCGGGAGAAGCGTCCCCTGTGGGTTCGGGAGTTCACCTGTCCCGCTTGCGGGACCCTCCTGCACCGGGATGTAGCCGCCGCACAGAATGTCCTGGCCAGGGCCTGGGCGGGGCCTTCGGGGAAGGGTGTGGCGGGGGCCATACCTTGAACCGAGAAGCCTCGGACTTTAGTCCGAGGAGTCGTCACCTAAATCTGCTCCTCGCCGCTGGAGAAGAGGTCAGCCAGCGTGGCCAACTGCTCCGCCGCCGCCCTGGCCACCCTGGGCTCCACCCCCGCTTCCAAGAGGAGCTCCGCCGCCGCCAGCATCTCCTCGTGCCGCCTCCGGGCGTGGCGGAGGCTTCCCTCCACCAGGCGGTCCACCAGGCCCTCGTCCGCCTCCCTCAGGCTTTGGGCGATGTTGGCCTTAACCTCCGCCTCCAGGCCCAGGCGGCGCGCCGCCTCCAGCGCCTCCACCACCGCGGCCGCCATGCCCTTGAAGAACACGCTCCGCAGGAGCTTGCGGGTGGCCGCCTCCCCCGCCTTCTCCCCCACCACCTCCACCACCGCCCCCAAGGGGCCCAGGCGCTCCCGGTACAGGGGTGCCCCGGGCCCCGAGGCCAGGGAAGGGGTCTTAAGCCCCTTGCCCGGCACCGGGCTCATCAGGGCGATGTCGGCAAAGAGGGCGCCGGTGGGCGAGAGCGCTTCGGCGAGGGCGCGCTTGAGCCGGGGGGGTGCGGTGTTTAAGTCGGCGTAGACCGCGCCCGGGGCCAGGACCGGGGCCACCTTCCCCGCCACCTCCAGGGCCACCCGGGCTCAGTTCACGGAAAGGACCACCTGGGCCCCAAAGGCCGCCTCCCTTTCGCTTTGGGCCCGGAGGATACCCGGCACGTCCTTTTCCGGGACGGGGTCGTAGCCCACCACCTCCGCCCCCGCCTGGAGGAGGTCGCTGGCCAGGGCCGAGCCCGCCTCCCCCAGGCCCAGGACCGCCACCCGCAGCCTAGCCATCCTCCCCCCTGAGGCGCGCCGCTTCCTCCAGGTGCTCCGCCACCCGCTCCCTGAGGCCGTAGAGGTCCAGGGAGAGCTCCCCTTGGGCGAAGCGCCGCCTGAGCCCCGCCTCCCGTTCCGCCCGGGCGCGGGCCTTGGTCAAGACCTCCTGGGCCCGCTCCCGTGGCACCACCACCACCCCGTCCCCGTCCAGGACCAGGTAATCCCCCAGGCGGACCTCCACACCCCCCAGGAAGACGGGAACCCCCAGGCCCAGAAGCCTTTCCCGCTTGGCCCCCCTTGGGCTCACCCAGCGGGCCCAGACGGGAAGCCCCAAGCCCTTTAGCTCGTCCGCGTCCCGCACCGCCCCGTCCACCAGGAGGGCCTTGGCCCCTTGGGCCTTGGCCTGGGTGGCCAGAAGCTCCCCCACCAGGGCCACGGGCTCCGGCTCCGGCTGGGCCAGGACCAGGACCTCCCCCGGCCGGAGGGCGGCCATGGCGGCGTGGGCCCCCAGGTTATCCCCCGGAGCGCAGAGCACGGGGAAGGCGGGGCCCGCCGCCCTCGCCCCCTCGGGAAAGCGCAGGAAGGGAATGGGAATGAGGCCCTGCCGCCCCGAGGCCTCGTAGACCGTGGCGCTCCCCAGCTCCGCCAGCTCCCGGATCTCTTCCGGCGTGAGCATGCTCCCCCCTAAAGGCCCCGCACCACCTGGGGCAGGACGCGCTGGAAGGCCTCGGCCCTCTCTATGTCCTTGAGGCCCGAGATCCTCCGGGCGTGGTTGGCCCGGTGCTCCGCCCGCTCGGCGTAGTAGCGCTGCAGGTACTTCTGCGAGGCGAAGACCTCCATGGCGGCCCGCTTCCGCTCCCACACCGGGGTGATGTCCAGGAAGAGGTTGGGCACGAAGCCGCAAAGCTCGGGCTGGTGCGGCTCAAAGAGGAGGAACTCGGGGGGGCGGATGGTCTGGAAGGCGCTGGCCACCCCCGCCCCCGAGGCCAGCTGCCGGGCCAGCTCCGTGGCCTCGTAGGCCACCGGGTGGTCGGGGTTGAAGGGGTCCTTGGGGGTGTGGGTCATGAGCACGTCGGGGGCGAAGTCCACCAGGATCTCCACCAAGCGCCCCAGGGCCTGCTCGTCCACCCGCAAGGGGTAGTCCCCCAGGTCCAAGGGCACGAACTCCGCCCCCAGGATCTCCGCCGCCCGCCTGGCCTCCGCCTCCCGGATGGCCTTCACCCGCTCCAGGGTCTGCCCCGGTTCCTTCCAAAGTTCCCCCGACTCCCCCCGCTCCCCGTAGCTCAGGGCCACCACCAAGGCTTTACCCCCCTGGGCCACGGTGAGGGCGATGGCCCCACCCGCCCGCCACACGAAGTCCGCCGCGTGGGCGCTCACCACCAAGAGGCGCTTCACCCCTCACCTCCTTTTGCCAAACGCGTGGGCACGGTCACCGCCATATGCCGCACCTCGTCCTCGCTGAAGCCCGCCTGCAGGAGCCGCTCGGCGAAGAGGGCCAGGCCTTCCTCCACCGGCGGGTTTTTCGGCTGGCCCAAATCGGTGGAGAGGAAGCTCTGCTCCACCCCCGCCTCCCGGATGGCGCGAAAGAGCGCCTCCCAGGGAACCTTTCCCGTGTGGGAGGGCGCGAAGCAACGCTCCAGGTAAACCCCCTGGGAGGCCAGGTAGCGCTGGTCGCCCGTGGAAAGGGCCTGGGTGGGGTAGTCGGGGTGGGTGACCACCACCTGGGGCACGCCCTCCTCTAGGGCTGCCTCCACCACCTTCAGGATCTCTTCCCGGGAAAGGTGGCCCGTGGCCACCACCATGCGGTGGCGGGCGGCCACCTTGAGCACCGCCCGGGCCTCGAGGCTGAGCTTTCCGCTGGCGTCCAGAACCCCGATGGGCGGCGGCAGTAGCCCCACCCCCCGGAACTCTTCCTGAAGCCTCGCCCATTGGGGCCTCTTCTCGGCGGGAAGTTCCTCCACCTCCCGCGCCTCGTTGGCTGCGTCCACCGTGGGAAACCAGAGGAAGCGCGCCCCAGCCCGGGCGGCGATCTCCACCGCCAAGGGGTTGAGCCCCCCCACCCCGTGGTTGAGGACGATGGCCCCCAGAGCCTCCACCCCTGGCACCGCCCGCCGCACCACCGCCGCCCTCTCCGCCGTGGGGGCGTAGTGGGACTTGAGAACGAAACCCTTCAGGCCCACCTCCCCGAAGCGGCGGGCCAGGGTGAGGTCGTCCGTCTTTCGAGGGAGGATGTCGGGCTCCACGTGGACGTGGAGGTCGTAGGCCCCCTGTACCAGGGCCCAGGCGCGCTCGCTTGGCCTCATGCGCCACCTCCCCGCGCCTGGTGAAGGGCGGCCAGGACCCCTTGCAGGTGCTCCCGCATGGCCCTTTCCGCCCCCTCCTCGTCGCGGGCGGCCACCGCCTCCAGGATCCGCGCGTGCTCCTCCAAGGAGCGCTGGGAACGGCCAGGAACCAAGACCGTGCGGTACTGGTGGCGCACCCCTTGCGCCCTTAGGGCCTCAATGAGGCGCTTGGCGGTCTGGTGCCTCGAGGCCTCCACCAGGGCCCGGTGGAAGGCGGCGTTCAGCTCGGACATGCCCAGAAGGTCCCCCTGGGCAAAGCGCCCCCGCATTGCCTCCAGGATCTCCCAAAGCTCCGCCACCTCCTCCGGCGTGGCCCGCCGGGCGGCGTAGCGCACCGCCAAGCACTCCAAGGCCATGCGGGCCTCCAGAACCTCCACCGCCTCCTCTTCGGAGATGGCCCGCACCCAGGCCCCGCGGTAGGGGGCGCTTTCCACCAGGCCGTCCTGCTCCAGTTTGGCCAAGGCGGTGCGGATGGCCGCCCGGCCCAGGCCGAACCGCTCGGCCAGGTCCTTTTCCACCAAGCGTTGCCCCGGGAGTAACTCCCCCTTGAGGATGGCCTCCCGCAGGGCCTGGTAGGCCTGGTGCACCTCGGTGGTCCGCTCCGTGGCCGGCATCACTCCTCCTCCACCGGGGGGACCCCGTAGGTGTGGAACGTTTCCACTGTCTTTAGGCCCCAGGCCTGGCCCCGCTTCCGCTCCTCCTCGTTCCAGATGATGGGCTTCCAGTCGGGGGCGAGAAGGAGGCGCGCCCCGGGGCAGGCGATCTCAAAGCGGCACCCCCCGGGCTCGTACACGTAGAGGAAAAAGGTCTGCTGGATGGCGTGCTTGTGGGGCCCCGTTTCAATGAAGACCCCATGCTCCAAGCAAATGTCCGCCGCCCGCAAGACCTCCTCACGGCTGTCCACGGCGTAGGTGAAGTGGTGAAGCCGCCCCTTCGCCCCCAGGTGGTCCTTGGTCACGGCCACATCGTAGGTCTTGTTGTTGCAGGTGAGCCAGGCTCCCTGCTCGCTCCCGTCGCTGAAGATGATCTGTTCCGTGACCTTCATGCCCAGGTAGCCCTCCATAAAGGCCCGCACCGCGCCCACATCGGAGGCCAGGAGGTTGATGTGGTCTAGCCGCCTCAGGTTGGCCCCTTTACCGGGGAAGCGCGAGGCTTGGTTCTTGAGGGCGGGCCGGGTCGCCTCTGTGGGCGCGTACCAAACGGTTTCATAGTAGACCTCCATCAGGTGCCCATCCGGGGTGCGGAAGCGGTAGGCGGGCCCGTGGCCCAAATCCCCTTCCGTCCACCCCTCCCCGAGGCCCGAAGCCTCCAGGGTCTTCACCCGCCGGGCCAGGGCCTCGGGGCTCTTGACGCGGAAGGCCAGGTGGCCCAGGGCGGGCTTTTTGCCGGCGGTGAGCTTGAGGGTGTGGAACTCGTAGTCGTCCCAACCCCTCAGGTAAACCGAATCCCCTTCCTGGCCGCTCACCCCCATACCCATGACCTCCGTGAAGAACCAGAGGCTGGCTTCCGGCTTAGGGGTGATGAGCTCCAGGTGGGATAAGTGGGCCAGGTCGCCGTAGGGCCAGCGCGCGTACTCTCCTTCCATGGAAACCCCCTCGAAGCCAGGCTACCCTAACGTCAACGATATTGTCAACAATTTTCGAGGGAAGGGTTCGCGATAGCGGAACGCCCCGGATGTTCAAGGTTGGGGCCCAAATCACACCTTGACAGAACAGGTGCGAGCGGAGACCAGCAACCCATGGTGGTCCTGGCCCGGGCCCTGGTAGCCAGGCCCCAATACCTTCTCCTGGAAGAACCCACCCTGGGCGTCCCTCCCCTCTTGGCCAAACGCCTTCTCACCACCTTAAGGACCTTCGCTGCGCAAGGGGTGGGCGTTCTCTTGGTAGAGCAAAACGCGGGGCTGGCCCTCCAGGTAGCCCAGCGGGCGTACCTCCTGAAAGAAGGCCGCATCGTGGAGGAAGGCCCCGCAGAAGCCTTTCCCCACGACCCGGCGGTGCGCGAAGCCTATTTGGGAGGCTGATCCTTCCGCTCTTCCAAAATGAACACCCGAAGCCTTCCCGGGGGCGTACCCAAGACCTCCTGGAAGATTTTCTCCGCCTCTTGCTTTAGAGCCTCCTTACGCTCTTGGGTCAAGGGCTCCTTCGCCTCCACCAAGACCTCCAACATCGGCATGGTCCACCCCCTAGACAAACCGCAAAGAAAGCGCTCTTCCCCCCGTTCCCACCAGGGTGAAGAGGTCCCCGGGCTGGACCGCCTGCACCGGGGCCCAGGCCCCGGACATCACGATCTCCCCCGGTTCCAGGGCAACCCCGAAAGCAGCCAGGGCGTTGGCCAGCCAGGCCACCGCCCGAGCCGGGTGCCCCAGGCAGGCCGCCCCCACCCCCTGCGCCACCATCTCCCCGTTCTTGTAGAGCACCAGGCCCAGGGTGGAAAGGTCCTCCTCTAGAAGGGCCTTCTCCCACGGTCCCACAAGGAAGGCCCCAAAGGAGGCGTTGTCGGCGATGGTGTCCTCTATCCGGATCCGCCAGTCCGCTATCCGCGAGTCCACAACCTCCAAGGCGAAGGCCACCGCCTCCGTGGCGGCCAGCACCTCCTGGGGCGTCACGTGGGGGCCCAGGAGGCGCCTCCCGATGAGGAAGGCCAGCTCCCCCTCCACCCGGGGCTGGAGGAAAAGGGAGGCCTCCACCTCCGTCCGCTCCCCCACCCCCAGGAACCGGCTTTGCCAAAGGTGGCCGAAGTCGGGCTGGTCCACCCCCAGCTGCGCCTGCACCGCCTTGGAGGTGAGGCCGATCTTGTGCCCCACCACCCGGTCCCCCTTGGCCAGGCGCAGGGCGTTCCAGGCCTCCTGCACCCGGTAGGCCGCCTCCACACCCTTTAGGCCCCGCTCGGAAAGGGGTTCTATGGGGACCCTCTCCTCCCAGGCCCGCTCCATTTCCTCAGCGAAGGTTTCCACGTTGATAGCACCCCTTCGTACACCTCGTCCAGAGAGAAGCGCACCGGGGGGCAGGCGAGGTCCACCTCGGTAAGCTCCCGGTAGACCCATGCCTCCCCTTCCCGAAAGTACCCTTCCGCCCGCCGCTCTCGGCTGTCCAGGAGGAGGTAGGCCTTAAGGGAAGGAAGCCTCAGGTAGGCCTGTAGCTTCCTCCCCCGGTCCATGGCCTCGGTGTTCTCGAAGAGAATCTCCACCACCAGGCAGGGGTGTTCCTCGTAGCGGGGGTCGGCCGAGGGCTGGCAGACCACCATGAGGTCGGGGTAGAAGACCTCCTCCCCCACCCTAAGCCGCATGTCCGCCACGTAGGCCTCGCACCCGGCCCGCAAGGCCGCCGGGGCGATGCGCAGGAAGAGCCGGGTGAGGAGGCGGTTGTGTTCCCGCCCCGCCCCGGCCATGGCCACCCTCTGCCCCCGAACCAGCTCGTGCTTCTCTTGGGCAGCCTCCTCCAGGGCCAAGTAGGCCTCCAGGCCAAGCGCTTCCCTCCTTAGGGCCATGGTTCCAGTCTAGCGGTTGGCGATGCAGACGTTCTTGGTCTCGTAGTAGAACTCGTACCCGTAGTGCCCCCCCTCGCGGCCGATGCCCGACTGCTTCGCCCCGCCAAAGGGCACCCGCAGGTCCCGCACGAACCAGTCGTTCACCCAGACCGTGCCCACCTCCAGGGCCTCGGAAACCCGCACCGCCTGGCCCACGTCCCGGGTCTGCACGATGGCGTTCAGGCCGTAAGGGGTGTTGTTGGCAAGCTCTATGGCCTCCTCCTCCGTGTCAAAAGGCAGGACCACCACCATGGGGCCGAAGATCTCCTCCTGGCAGACCTTGTCCGAGGGCTTCACGTCCACCACCACCGTGGGCTCCAGGAAGTACCCCTTGTCAAAAGGGTGGGGGAGCTCGGGCCGCTTCCCCCCCGTGAGGATGGTGGCGGTCTCCCGGGCAATCTCCACGTAGGACATGACCTTCTGGAGGTGCTCCTCGGCGATGAGGGCCCCCATCCGGGTCTCGGGGTCCAGGGGGTCCCCCACCTTGAGGGACCGGGCCGCCGCCACCAGCCGGTCCACGAAAGCCTGGTAGATGGAGCGCTGCACCAGGAGCCGGGAGCCCGCCAGGCACACCTCCCCCTGGTTGAAGAAGCTCGCCCGCAGGGTCACCTCCACCGCCCGGTCCAGATCGGCGCTCTCAAAGATGAGGTTGGGCGCCTTCCCCCCGAGCTCCATGGAAAGCCGCTTCAGGGTGTCGGCGGCGTTCTTCATGATGATCTTGCCCGTGGTGGTCTCCCCCGTGAAGGAGATGAGGCGCACCAGGGGGTGCTTGGTGAGGAGTTCCCCAGCGGAGTCCGGCCCGAAGCCGTGGACCACGTTGAAGACCCCGGGGGGAAGCCCCGCCTCGTGGGCGCAGCGGGCGAGGAGCCACGCCCCCAAGGGGGTGAACTCCGCCGGCTTCAGGATGGCGGTGTTGCCGAAGGCCAAGGTCGGCCCGATCTTCCAGGTGGCCAGCATGCTGGGCATGTTCCACGGGGTGATGAGCGCCGCCACCCCCACGGGGAAGCGCAGGACATAGTTGATGTAGCCGTTTTCCATGGGGTAGGCCTCGGAGCCGTGGGTCACGGCGAAGTCGGCGAAGAACTCAATGTTGTTGGCCATGCGCTCCACGTACCCCAGGCGGTTCTCGTGGATGGGCCGCCCCACGTCCAGGCTCTCCAATACCTCAAAGACGGGCTTGTACTCGCGGATCTTCTCGGCGAAGCGGCGGAGGTAGGGCCTCCTCTGGCTCGGCGGCATCTTGCCCCACCGCAAGAACGCCTCCTGGGCCGCCGCCACCGCCTGCTCCACCTCCTTCTCCCGCCCTTCCGGGGCGGTGCCGATCACCTCTCCCGTGGCAGGGTAGATCACGGGAAAGAAGTTCTCCCCCCGCACGAACTCCCCGCCAATGTAGTGGGTAACCTCCAGGGGCAACTCAAAGGGAAAGCCTAGGGCCTTAAGCCGCTCCACCGTCTCCTTGTAGATTTTTGCCTCCACCATGGTTCACCTCCCTACTCCACCCGGGCGAGGAGCACGCCCCCCTCGCCCCAAAGCTCCAAAACCCCACGGGTAAGGGGCACCGCCGCGGCCGGCGAGCCCAGGAAGACCACCTGACCCCCCTTAAGACCCCCCACCCGCTCCGCCAGCCAGGAAAGCCGCTCGCCAGGGTCCCCCAAGGCCTCCACAGGACCCTCCGCCACCCTCTCCCCATTCAGGTAGAGGCGAAGAACCCCTCTGGGAAGTCGGCTGTACCGCTTGGCGCCCAGAAGAAACCCGCCCCCTGAGGTGTTGTCCGCCACCACCTCCGGGGCGGTGAAGCGGTACCCCTCCCATACCGAGTCCAACACGTCCACCGCCAGGAAAAACCCTCCAATGGCAGCGTGGGCCCGGCCAGAGGAAGCGCCCGCAGGCAAGTCCTCCTTCAAGACCACCGCCACCTCCGGCTCCACCCTGGGCTGGATAAAGCGGCCAAGAACAGGGCTCTCCAAAAGCATCCCCGGGTGAACCCGGCCAAAGGTCGGCTCGGAAAGCCCCATCTGCCGCTGCTTGGCGGCGGAAACCAAGCCCAGCTTGTACCCCTTGAGGGGACCCGGAAACAGGGCCTCCTGGATGCGGTAGGCCCCCTCCAAGTCCACGCCCCAGTCCCGCCCACCAGAAAGGGTTTTCCCCTCCCTCCGGGCCCAGCGCACCGCCTCCAAAAGCGTCATCCCCCCTCCTTGTCGGAAAAGAGCACGCCCCCAGCCGCCCACTGGTCCCGCCGCACCTCGTAGAGGATCACCCGGACCTCCTCATAAGGCTCACCCAGGAGGCGGGAAGCCATCTCCGTGAGCCGCTTCAGCAGCTCCCGCTTCTTCTCCAGCGGGCGGCCTTCCAACAGGGTTACTTTTAGGACGACCATCAGTACCTCCGGATTAAAAGCATCCCCAAGATGAGCAGGGCTACCCCAAGGATGCGCATGGGATTGATCTCGTGCCTGGGATACAGGAGGCCAAAATGGTCCAGGAACAAGGAGGCCAGCAACTGCCCAGTAATGACCAGGGCAAAGGTCAGTAGCGCCCCTAGCTTCGGCGCAAAGATGATGGAGGCCACCACGTAAAAGGGTCCCAGAAGCCCCCCCACATAGACCCACCCAGGCGCCCCCAGGGCTTTCCCCCACGGCCAGTTGGGCCCCGCCAAAAGCCAAGCAAGCCCAAACAAGGCCACGGTCCCCACGCCAAAGGAAACCAAGGCGGAACGCACCGGGTGCTCCAGTACCTGGGCCAAGCGGGCGTTTACCCCAGCCTGGATGGGCAACATCGCCCCCGCTAGGAGAACCACCACGTAGTATATCCAGGTCATGGCTCGCCCCTCGCCCGATCAAGAGCCTCCCAGTTCCCCCCTCAGGAAGCCCCGCACCAGGAAATGGAACTCCTTCGCCCGCTCAATCTGCACCCAGTGGCTGCACCGGGCCACCAGGTGCACCCCGGCGTTGGGCAGGTGCTCCGCCAGGTACAGGCTCGTGGTGTAGGGGACAATCCGGTCCTGGAGCCCATGGATGATGAGCACCGGGTGGGGGATCCGCCGCAGGGCCGAAGCCGGCACCACCAGCTGGTCAATCGCCTCCTGCCTCGGCCTCGGCCACATCGCCTCAAAGCTCCGCCGCACCTCCGGCCGCAACGCCGCCTCCAACCGCATCCGGGCAATCTCGTCCAAGCGGTCGGCGATAAAGCCCTCGTCGTAGGCAAACCAGCGGATGGCGTTGCGCATGGCGCTCAAGGTGGGGTCCTCGTAAAAGCCCCAGATGCGATCCAGCTCGGGCGTTAGGGCAAAAGGACCCCCAGCCGGCCCCATCAGCACCACCCGCCCAAACCGCCCCGGAGCCTCCAGAAGCAGGTGGAGGGCAATGGCCCCGCCCAAGGAGTTCCCCACCAGGTGGGCCCGCTCCAAACCCAGGGCGTCCAACAGGGCCAAAAGCTGGTCCACCCAAAGCCGCATCCACCCCCGCACCCCCCGGGGGGGCGGGTCCGGATGCTGGCTCTCCCCGTACCCCACCAGGTCCGGGGCCAGGCAGAGGTAGTCCCTCCCCAGTTCCGGCAAGGCCAGCTGCCAGTTGGACCAGGCCGTGGCCCCAGGCCCCGAACCGTGAATGAAGAGCACCGCCTCCCCCTCGCCCTCCCGGTACAAGTGGGTGGTGTAGGCGCCCGTGGTAACCTTTTGCCTCTCCATCCCGCCTAACCCCCTTTAGCCCACCCTCACCCCGGGCCGCCGCACCCCCGTGGTCCGGCTGAAGGGGTGGTCCGGTTGGGTCTGCGGGTCCCAGCGGTCCCCCCACCAGAACAGCCCGTCCACCAGCTCCTCCGGCCGCCACTCCAAAGGCTCCCAGTCAGGGTCCAAAATAAGGTAGCCCCCGCTGAAAAGCTCCAGGAGGTGGCCGCTGAAAGGGTCGCGAACATAGCTGTAAAAAGCCTGGCTGATCCCGTGCTGCCCCGGCCCTAGATCCGGAAGAATCCCGTGCTCCTTGAAGATGGTCAGCCCCCGCAGCACGTCCTGCCAGTTGTCCAGGTAGTACGCCACGTGGTGGAACCGCGGACCCTGGGTGGCCCCGTCAAACATCACCGCGATGTCGTGCACCAAAGGCGTCACGCTCATCCAGGCCCCAAGCCGGAGGTTGGGCAGCTGGATGTACTCCCGCACCTTGAACCCCAGGTGCTCCACCAGCCAGTCGTGGGTGGGCGTCGGGTCCTGGCCCCCCGTCCACAAGTTCACATGGTCGATCCGCCGGGGCGATACCCCCCGCCGAAAAGCTGGGTACACCTGGTTCTTCAGCCGCGAACGCAGCCCCTCCGGCGCCTTGGGCTTCTCCACTTGGTAGTAGATCTCAAAGGGGTGTCCGCTCGTCGGCACAAAGAACCGGATGGCGTACCCCTGCCCAGCCTCGGCCCCAGGCTCCACCTCCTCCACCTCCACCCCCTGCGCCCGCAGGTGGTCCCGAAACGCCTCCACGTCCTCCGGGCGGCGCGTCCGCCAGGCCACGTGGTGGAGCTGCGCCTCCTCTCCGCGCATCAGCACCAGGGTGTGGTGCTCAAAGTCCCCCCAGGCCCGCAGGTACACCTCCCCCTCCCGCCGCTCCACCTCCTCCAGGCCCACAATGTCCCGCCAAAACCGCAGGGAACCCTCCAGGTCCGGCACCTCCAAAGCCACGTGACCCAGCTTCGCCACCTCCAACGAACCCATCCCCCTCACCCCCTCCCCCCTCAGGTCGCCACCACGTACCCCCCGTCCACCAACACCTGCTGCCCCGTCACGTACCCGTTCCGCTCCGAAAGCAAAAAGGCCACCACCTCCGCCACCTCCTCCGCCTTCCCGTACCGTCCCAACGGTATCGACCCCGTGGTCCGCGCCGCCACCTCCTCCACCCCTACCCCCTCCCGCGCCGCCTGCCCCCGGTTCCACTCCGCAATCCGCTCCGTGAGGATGTACCCCGGCGCCACCGCGTTGATCAGGATCCCCTCCCGCCCCAGCTCCAAAGCCGCCGTCTTCAAGGCGTTCACCAAAGCCGCCCGCAAAGCGTTGGACAGCACGATCCCCGGATAGGGGCTCTTCACCGTAAACGAGGTGATCGCCACCACGCGCCCGCCCCCGCCCCTCCGAAACAGGGGCACCGCCAGCCGCAAAAGCCGCAAGGGACCCACCACCATCCGCTCAAACCATTCCCGCCACTCCTCCTCCCCCACCTCCATAAACGCCTTCACCGGCGGGCCCCCGTGGTTCAGCAGAAGGGCGTCCAGCCGGCCGATCCGCTCCGCCACCTCCACAAGCCGCCTCGCCGTCCCCTCCTCCTTTAGGTCCCCGGCCACCCCCACCGCCTTGTACCCCGCCGCCTCCAGCCGCCGCACCGCCTGGGCAGGGTCCCGGCTGTTCACCACCAGGGTGTACCCCTCCGCCCCAAGGCGTCGCGCCACCGCGAAACCCATCCCGCTGGACGCCCCCGTCAAGACCGCCACCCTCATCCTTCCTCCACCCGCCGCAAAAAGTCCTCCCGCACCGGGTGGAAGAGGTCAAAGAACACCGCCTCCTCCAAAACCTCCGCCTCGTGCTCCATCCCAGGCGGGATATGGACCACCTCCATGGGGCCCACCTCCCGCCATTCCTCCCCCACCCGGAACCGCAACCGCCCCGAAACCACCAGGGTCATCTGCTCGTGCGGGTGGCTGTGGGCCGGCGCCCTCGCCCCCGCCGGCGCCTCCACCCGCACCGCCATCAGCCTCTCCCCCGCAAAGGGCCGCAGCGTCATGGGGCCCAGGGCAAACCCCTTCAGCGCCCACGTCTTCCCTACCCTCATAGCCCCTCCCCCAACCCGTGGTACCGGCCCCCGAAGAAGAGCAAGGGCCTTCCCTCCCCGTAGCCCAGGTGCTCCACCTCCCCGATGAACAGGGTGTGGTCCCCAGCCGGGTGGGCCTCCACCACCCGCGCCACCACGTGCGCCAGGGCCCCCTCCAGCAAGGGCACCCCCAGCACCTCCCGCCACACGGGCTGAGCTTCCCCCACCCCCCGCCCAGCAAAGTGGTCCGAGAGATCCCTTTGCCCCTCCGCGAGCACGCTCACCCCGTACCGCCCCGCCTCCAGCAAAAGGCCGTGCGTCCGGGCCCTCCGGTCCACGGACACCAGCACCAGGGGAGGGTCCAGGGAAACCGAGAGGAAGGCGTTGGCCGTCATCCCGTGCACCCCCTCCCCCGTCCGCACCGAAACCACCGTCACCCCCGTGGCGAACCGCCCCAGGGTCTGCCGAAACAAGCGGGGATCAAGGGGTTTGGATTCCCGCATGGCCCTCCACCACCTCCAAAAGCGCCGTCCAGTCCTCCTCCCCAAGGCCCCGGGCTACCCCCTCCAAAAGCCGGTCCAGGAGGAGGTGGGCCAGGGGAAGGGGGGTTGCCGTGCTATCCCCCGCCTGGTGGATGAGCCGCACGTCCTTAAGCCCCAGCCGCAGCCGGAACCCCGGCGGGCTAAAGCGCCTCTCCAGCAGGATGCGGCCGTAGTTCTCGTAGACCGGGGACCGGAAGAACCCCCGCACCACCTCGTAGAACGCCCGGCGTTCCACCCCGTTCTTCTCCACCAGGACGTAGGCCTCCGCCAAGGCCTCCAGCATGGCCGCGATGAGGAAGTTCCCCCCAAGCTTCACCGCGTGCGCCTGGTGGGGTTCTTCCCCCACCACGTACACCTCCCGCCCCAGGGCCTCCAGGAGGGGCCTCGCCTCCGCCACCGCCCCAGGGTCCCCCGCCACCACGATGCGCAGCTCCCCCGCCGCCGCCGCCTCCGGCCGCCCGAACACCGGGGCCGCCAGGTAGCGCCGCCCCGCCTCCCGGTGCCGCGCCACCAAAGACCGGGAGTAGGGCACCCCCAGGGTGCTCAGGGCGATGTGCAGGCCCCCCTCGGGTAAGCCCTCCAGGATCTCGGGGAGCACCGCCTCCGTGGCCGCGTCGTCCGCCAGCATGCTGAGGACCAGCCCCGTCCGCGCCGCCTCCCTAGGGGTGGGGACCAGGGTGAGGCCCGGGGCCTCCTTGGGGGTGCGGTTCCACGCCAGGACCTCGTAGCCCGCCTGGGCCAGGCGCCGGGCCATGGGGAGGCCCATGTTGCCGAGGCCGAGGAAGCCGATCCGTCTCATGTCCCCTTACCCCGCCACCGCCCCCGCTTCCCGTTCCTTGAGCTCCAGGGCCACCCGCAGGATCCAGTCCTCCTGCCCCGCCACCGCCTGGCGCCGCCCCAGTTCCAGGAGGATCGCCATGGGGTCCACCCCCAGTTCCTTCCCGATCCGCTTGGCGTGCAGGAGGAAGGTGGAGTAGACCCCGGCGTACCCGATGGCGATGGAGTCCCGGTCCGGGTAGGGCTGGAAGTGCAGGATGGGCCCCATCACGTACTCCGCCGCGTCCAGGAGCTTGAAGACGTCCAGCCCCGGGTTGAGCCCCGCCTTGTCCAAAACCGCCGCCAATACCTCCGTGGCCGCGTTCCCAGCCCCCGCCCCGTACCCCCTTAAGGTCCCGTCCACCCAGTCCGCCCCAGCCGCCAGGGCCGCCAGGGTGTTCCCGAGGGCCAAGCCCAGGTTGTTGTGGGCGTGGAAGCCCACCTGGGCCCGGGTAAGGGCCCCCTTCAGGGCCTTCACCCGGGCGTAGGCGTCCTGGGGCAGCATGGCCCCCGCGGAGTCCACGATGTACACCACGTCCGCCCCGTAGGACTCCATGAGGCGGGCCTGTTCCGCCAAAAACTCCGGCGGGCGCATGTGGCTCATCATGAGGAAGCCCACCGCCATGAGGCCCATCTCCTTGGCCATCCCGAAGTGCTGCTCGGAGATGTCCGCCTCCGTGCACTGGGTGGCGATGCGCACCATCTGGATCCCCGCCTCCACCGCCTCCCTCAGCTCCTTGCGGGTCCCGATCCCGGGAAGGAGCAAGGCCGCCACCTTGGCCCGCTTCACCTCCTCCCGCACCGCCCGGATCAGCTCCAGCTCGTCCACGCGGGAGAAGCCGTACTGCAGGGAGCTACCCCCAAGCCCGTCCCCGTGGGCAACCTCTATCCCATACACCCCAGCCTCGTCCAAGGCCCGGGCGATGGCCCTGGCCTCCGCCACCGTGTACTGGTGCCGGTGGGCGTGGGAACCGTCCCGCAAGGTGGTGTCCACCACCACCGGCGGCTTGGCCCCTTCTAGGTCCCAGCTCACGCCACCACCTCCCCCACCGGCTTCCCCAAAAGGTGCTGGGCGAACACCTCCCCCACCCGCCGCGCCGAAGCCGTCATGATGTCCAGGTTCCCCGCGTACCTCGGCAGGTAGTCCCCAGCCCCCTCCACCTCCAAAAGCATGGACACCACCGTCCGCTCCCCCCAGGGCGTGGGCAGCCGCTCAAACACCGGGTCCGCCTTCAGGCGGTACCCCGGCACGTAGGCCTGCACCTCCCGCTCCATGGCCCGCACGCTGGCCACAATGGCCTCCCGCTCAAAAGCCTCCGTCTCCGGGACCACCCGCACCGTGTTCGTCATGATGATGGGCGGCTCCGCCGGGTTCAGGATGATGATGGCCTTCCCACGCCTCGCCCCACCAATCGCCTCCAGGCCCCGGGCCGTGGTGAAGGTGAACTCGTCGATGTTCTGCCGCGTCCCAGGCCCCGCGGAGCGGGAAGCCACCGTGGACACCATCTCCGCGTACAGGGCCGGCACCACCCGGTGCACCGCGTACACCAGGGGAATCGTGGCCTGGCCCCCGCAGGTGATCAGGTTGACGTTCTCCTTGTCCAGGTGTTCCTTCAGGTTCACCGGCGGCACCACGTACGGCCCCCGCGCCGCCGGGGTCAGGTCAATGGCAATCTTCCCCGCCTCCCTCAAGAGCTTGGCGTGCCGCACGTGCGCCTTGGCGCTGGTGGCGTCAAAGACAATCCGGATCTCCGGCCTCTCCAAAAGGTACCCGATCCCCTCCGGGCTCGCCTCCAAACCCAAGGACCGGGCCCGCGCCAAACCCTCCGAATTCGGGTCTATCCCCACCACCGCCACCAGCTCCATGTGCCCAGGGTCCTTCAAAAGCTTGTACATCAAATCGGTGCCGATGTTGCCTGAACCGAGAATGGCTACCTTGACCTTGTCCATGCTGGCTCCCCCATGTACCCGAGCCGCTCGGAAACGGCACGGGTGGCCTCGAGGATGGCCCTCCGGTACTCCTCCTTCATCCGCTGGAAACGGTAAAAGGGCACGGAGAGGCTCATGGCGGCGATGACCTCTCCCGTGTGGTCACGGATGGGAGCGGCCACGCAGCAAAGCTCCGGCACCACCTCCTCGATGTCGTAAGCGTAGCCCCGCTCCCGCACCGCCTGGAGTTCGGTTTTGAGCTCGTCCAAGGTGGTGATGGTGTTGGGGGTAAAGGCGGGCATCCCCCGTGCCGCCAGAATCCTTTCCACCTCCTCCCAGGGGCGGAAGGCCAGGAGGACCTTCCCCACCCCGCTGCAGTGGGCCGGGAGTTCCACCCCTATTCCGGTGTTCACCACCCGCACCGCCCGGGTTCCCTCCAGCTTCTCCACGTAGACCACCCGGCCGCACTCCAAAACCGCCAGGTGGGTGGTCTCCCCGTAGCGGGCCACCAGCTCCTCCATGGCCCGACGGGCCTCCTGCCGCCAGGAGCTCGTGGAGAGGAGCACCTGGGAAAGGGCGAGGATGCGCCAGCCCAGGCGGTACCGCCCCTCCCGGCTGCGCTTCAAGAGCCCAATCTGGCTCAGGGTGGCCAGGAGGGAATGGGCGCTGGACTTGGGGATGCCCAGGGCCTTGGCCACCTCGCTCACCCCCCACTCCGGGCGCTCCTGGGAAAAGAGCTCCAACACCTCGCCGACCTTCTGCACCGTTCCCAGCATGGGCCTCACCTCCAAGGGTAGCCGTCCCGGGACCTTTGGCCGAGGGCCTGTTTCAGGATAGCCGAACTCATCGTTCTATATATCCGAACAAGAAGCTTGTGCCCTTGCGACCGTCCGCCCTAAGGTGAAGGGGACGCATCCCAGGTCGCCCGTCTGGGTCCCAAGGAGGTAAGTACGGTGCCAAGACCAGAGTTCCGCATGCCCGAGGAGGAACTGGAGAAGCTTCGCGACCGCTACCGCGAGCTCATCGGCTTCGTGCCCCCTAGGATTCAGGCCCGGACCGACCTTCTGGCCCGGCTGGACCCGGAAACCTTAAGGCTGCAGGAGGAGCTTCGGGCCCGGTTGATGTATCCCCCTTGCTTTGACGTGAAGACGGCCCAGCTCATGCTCTTTGGCATGCTCCTGATGGACCTCTCGGATGCCGCTAGGCTCCACGCCATCGCCGCCCGGCGGGCCGGGGCCAGTTACGAGGAGCTCAACGCGGTGGTGGGGCTTGCCTTCCTGTTCCGGGGGCTGCCCGCCGCCAACCGCGGGGCTGAGGTCATCCAGGAAATCCTCCGCATGGAGGAGGAAGGGAGGCTTTGATGGAAGGGTTTGATGTGGTGCAGCTGGCGCATGCGGAGATCCTGACCCCCAACCCGGAAGGCACCTTGTGGTTTTTCACGGAGCTGTTGGGCCTCGAGGTCACCGCCCGGGAGGGGCAGTCCGTCTACCTTCGGGCCTACGAGGACTGGTACCACCACACCCTCAAGGTCACCGAGGCCAAGGAGGCGGGCTTAGGCCACATCGCCTGGCGGGCCGCCTCGCCCCAAGCCCTGGAGCGCCGGGTGAGGGCCCTGGAGGCTTCCGGCCTAGGCAAGGGTTGGAGCGAAGGGGACCTCGGCCACGGGCCCGCCTACCAGTTCACCACCCCGGACGGGCACCGGATGGAGCTCCTCTTTGAGGTGGAATACTACGAGGCCCCGCCTGAAAAGCGGAGCAAGCTCAAAAACCGCCCCTCCAAAAGGCCCCTGAGGGGCGTGCCGGTGCGGCGCCTGGACCACGTGAACTGCCTCTGCTCCGAGGTCACGCCCAACCGCCGCTTCTTTGAGGAGGTCCTCGGCTTCAAGCTCCGGGAGCAGAAGGTGCGCGGGGAAGGGGAAGAGCTCGGTGCCTGGCTTTCCGTGAGCCCCCTGGTGCACGAAATCGGGCTCATGCGGGACGCCACCGGATCCAAAGGCCGCTTCCACCACATCGCCTTCTGGTACGGCTACCCCCAGCACCTCATGGACCTGGCGGACCTCTGCGTGGAGTATGACGTCCGCATCGAGGCGGGCCCCGGCAAACACGGCACCACCCAGGCCTACTTCATGTACGTGTTTGAGCCGGGCGGCACCCGGGTGGAGCTTTTCGGTGACACCGGCTACCTGATCTTTGACCCCACTTGGAAAACCGTGGTTTGGGACGTGACCAACGTGAACGACTTGGAAAAGAGCACCATCTGGTTCGGCGGCCAGCTCCCTCCTACCTTCTACACCTACGGCACCCCACCGGTCCGGGAGGAGGTTTCTCGGTGAAGACAAGATTGTTGACGGTTTCGTTGCCCATATGCTAAGGTGGGGACCACGCTCAAGGAGGCTAAGATGAGCAAGGTAAACCGCAGGCAGGTGGTCAAGGCAGGCTTGGCGCTCGCTGGCGTTGCGGCTTCCTCGCGCTTCTCCTTCGCCATCGCCCAACGGGAGGAGCCCATCCGCATCGGGGTGGTCCTCTCCTACTCCGGACCCTATGCGCGGTTGGGCCAAGAAATCACCCGGGGCATGGAGCTCTATCTGGACAAGGTGGGTTACCAGGCGGGGGGCCGCCGCATTCAACTTCTGAAGGAAGACGAGGAAGCCGATCCTGCGGTGGCGTTGCGAAAGGTCCGCAAGCTCGTGGAGCAGGACCGGGTGCATCTTCTCACAGGTATCATCCTCTCCTCCTCGGCCTACGGCGTCCGGGATTACGTCCACGAGCGTCAGATCCCCCTTATCGTGGCCAACGCAGCGGCCAACGGCATCACCCGGGAGCGGCGGAGCCCCTTTATCTTCCGCACCTCCATCAGCGCCTGGCAGCAACACTACCCCATGGGCCCGTGGGTGGCGAAAAACGTGGGCAAAAAGGTCTTCCTGCTGGCTCTTGACTACGCCTTTGGCAAAGAGGCCACCGCCGCCTTCAAGGAGGGCTTCTTGGCCTCTGGGGGAGAGCCCGTGGCGGAGCTATACACCCCCTTGGGCTCCACGGACTACAGCGCCATCATCTCCCGCATCGCCGCTGCCCGTCCGGAGGCCGTGCATGCGGTGCTCTCGGGCAGCGACGCGGTGATCTTCATGCGCCAGTTTGTCCAGTTTGGCCTCAACCAAGCCGTGAAACTGGCCGTGAGCGGTGAGGTGACGGATGAAAACGTCCTCGAGGCCATCGGGGACGCGGCCATCGGTGCCAAGAGCGGCGACCACTGGGTCTACACCTTGAACAACGCTGCCAACAAGGAGTTTGTGCGTGCGTATAGGCAAAAGTACGGCGGCGTGCCCAACCACTTTGCCGTCCGGGGATACGACGCCATGCAGTTCATCGTGGACGCCCTCAACGCTGCCCAAGGAGATGTGAGCAACAAAAATCGCCTCCTTACCGCCTTCAAGAGCGCGAAGATCATCAGCCCCAGGGGGTTTGTGCAGATCGACCCGGAAACCAATAATGCCACGCAGCATCTGTACGCGCGCGAAGTGGCCCGGATTGATGGCATCCTGACCAACCGGCTCCTGGCAGACCTGGGCGTTGTACGCGATCCCGGTAAATAGGTATCATGCTTCTCCTGCTTTTGACCCAACTTCTCAACAGCTTAGCGTTCGCCATGCTCCTGTTCCTCTTAGCGTTAGGCCTTTCGCTGATCTTCGGCGTGGCCCGCGTGGTGAACCTTGCCCACGGCGCCTTTTACATGTTGGGCGCCTACTTTGGGCTGGCCCTGAGCGGCTCTCTGGGAAGCTTCTGGGCCGCCTTGATCGTTGTTCCGTTAGCGGTGGGCCTTCTCGGGGTGTTGGTAGAACGGTACCTGTTGCGGGGCCTGCAAGGCCGGGAGCTGGAACAGGTCCTTTTGACCATTGGGCTTGGCTTTATCCTCGCCGACGTCCTCAGGGCAACGTTTGGGGCCGCCATCCGCTCCGTGCCCCCACCTCCAGAGCTTTCCGGCCCGCTTTTTCTCGGCGCATTCGTATACCCCAAGTATCCCCTCTTCGTCCTGACCCTCGGTATTCTAGCCTTCCTTGGGGTACGGATTGTGTTGACCCGCACGCCCTTCGGCGTCCAGATCCGGGCGGTCACCGCCGATCCTGCCATGGCCAGCGCCCTGGGCATCCCCCCTCACCGCATTAGCCTTTGGACTTTTGGTGTGGGAACCGCTTTAGCAGGCCTCGGTGGGGTCGTGGGGGCCCCCTTGATCGCCCTGGCGCCCGGATTGGACGCCCAGATGACCCTGTACGCCTTAATCGTGGTGGTGATCGGCGGCCTGGGGCGCATAGAGGGCGCCTTTTGGGGTGCGCTTCTCCTGGGGATCGTGGACGGCTTCGGTCGCCTCTTCTTCCCCCAAGCCGCCATGTTTCTGATTTTCGGATTGATGGCCCTCGTCCTCGCCCTTAAGCCGGAAGGCCTTTTGGGACGGAGGACCGCATGATGGCGCAGCAACCCAAGGAGGCATGGAAGCATCGGTCAAGCTGGGTCCTGCTGGCACTTCGGGGTGGCTTGCTGGCCCTCTTCCTGTTGCCCCTGCTTGCCCAAGGGTATGTGCTTTACCTCTCCACCGAAGCCGCCCTCTTCGGCCTGGCTGCTGTGGCGTTAAGTTTCATCTTGGGGCACGCCGGCATCCCATCGCTCGGTCAAGCAGCGTTTTTGGGCATAGGCGCCTATGCCTTGGCCTTGTCGGTTAAGGCGGGCTATCCCCTGCTCCTCGGCTTGATCCTGGCTCCTTTGCTGGCCTCGGCGTATGCCTTCCTCACGGGCCTTCTTCTCTTCAGAACCCACGGCATCTTCGTCCTTATGCTCACTTTGGCTTTCGGCCAAATGGTTTACAGCGTGGCCCACAAATGGAATTCCCTGACAGGGGGAGACGACGGGTTAAGCCTATCTGGTCCTGGCATAAATCCCGTAATTTTGCATCTCGCTGCCCTTGCCGCCCTAACGGTGGCGATTGTTAGCCTTCGCTTCTTGCTTTCCTCCCCTTTTGGCAAGACGTTGGAAGCTATACGCCAGAATGAGGAAAAGACTCGTTCCTTGGGGGTGCCCTCTTTCCGCTTTAAGCTCATCGCATACGTGCTGGCAGGGGCGCTAACGGGGTTAGCCGGAGCGGGTCTTGCGCTCCACCGCACCTTCGTGAGTCCCCATGACCTCTTCTGGCTGTCCTCTGCCACCCTAATGGTGATGGTGCTCTTGGGGGGAAGCCGCGGGCTCTACGGAGCGGCCTTTGGCGCGGTCCTCTACACCTTTATCCAGGCGTGGGTGAGTTCCTTCACCGAGCTTTGGGGCATCTTTGTTGGCCTGCTCTTGATCCTCGCGGTGTTATTCGCTCGGGAAGGGTTCTGGCCCCTGTTAGAACGCCGCCTTGGAGGTGAGCGTGGAAGCGCTCAGGGTTGAGCGGATCAGCAAGGCCTTTGGCGGTGTCCTCGCCTTGGCCAGCGTTTCCCTTTCGGTGGAGCGAGGGGAGCGCCGGGCCATCATTGGGCCCAATGGAGCCGGTAAAAGCACCCTCTTTAAAGTGATCGCCGGGGAACTCAAACCCAACCAGGGCAAGGTGTACCTCATGGGACGCGAGGTGACCGGCTACCCCCCCGAGCGGGTGAGCCGTTTGGGATTAGGCCGGACCTTCCAGCGCTCCAGCGTATTCCCAGAGCTCCCGGTCTGGGAGAACGTGGCGCTCGCCAAGAATGCTGCTGAGGGTAGGGCGGGGGTCGCTCGTGAACGCCTGCGGTGGGACGGAGCAACCCAGGAAATCCTCGACCAAGTGGGCCTCCTTCCCCGCGCTCAGGATATGGCTGGAGCGCTCTCCCACGGGGAGAAGAGGCAGCTGGAAATCGCCATGGCTTTGGCGCAGCGGCCCAGCGTGCTCCTGTTGGACGAACCTCTCGCAGGGCTCTCGGGGGCGGAACGGGAACGCATCGGCCGCTTGATCCAGCAACTCCCCGCCCAGACCACCGTGTTGCTGGTAGAACACGATTTGGACTTCGCCCTGAATTTCGCCCACCGTGTTACGGTTTTGCACTATGGCCAGGTAATCGCGGACGGCGCGCCGGAGACGATCCGGGAAAACCCCGAGGTTCAAGACATCTACGTGGGCGGCGAGTGGGCGCCGCCACCCCTTGGAAGCGGCGTCGGGGAGGATAAGGACGTAGTTCTAGAGGTGCGCCAGCTGGTCGCTGGCTACGGAAACATGCGGGTCCTGCAAGGGATCTCGCTTAAGGTCCGGGCTGGGGAAGTCGTCGCCCTCCTGGGACGCAACGGCATGGGAAAGACGACGCTCTTAGGTAGCCTCATGGGGCTGGTTCCGGTGCAGGAGGGTGAGGTCATGCTCAAAGGCCAGCCTCTCACACAGCTACCGGCACACCAGCGGGCAGCCCTCGGCCTAACCCTGGTACCTCAGGGGCGCCGCATGTTCGAAGGGCTGAGCGTGGAGGAGGAACTTCGCCTGGCCGCTTGGGGGAGCCAAGGAGCTTGGACAGTGGACCGGGTACTCGAAGCTTTTCCTCGGCTGCACGAGCGGAGGAGGAGCCCCTCCCGGGCCCTCTCCGGTGGGGAGCAACAAATGCTGGCCATCGCCAGAGCCCTGCTTCGCAATCCCCGCCTGGTACTCATGGACGAACCCACGGAGGGTCTTTCCCCCCTTATGGTCCGCCAGGTGGCGCAAGTGGTGCGGACCCTGAAGGAGGAGGGGGAAACGGTGCTTCTCGCCGAACAAAACGTACAGATGGCCCTCTCCGTGGCAGATTACGTTTATATCTTGGAGCACGGCCAGATTGTGTGGGAAGGAAGCCCCGGCGAACTCAACGAAGCCGTGCTTCACAGATATTTGGGCGTTTAGGAGGTGACCCGTGGTGCCCGTGAAACGGGAAGAGGTGCCCAAAATAGTCCAGGAGCTGGCAGAGGGTCTGGAGCAGGGGTTGGTTCCAGCGGGGATCTTCAATGACCCGGAGGTTTTCGAACTGGAGAAGGAGCGTATCTTCTCGCGCTCCTGGATCTTCTTGGCCCACGCTTCCGAGATTCCAGCACCGGGTGACTATGTTTTGCGCTACATCCTCAACAATGCCTTTATCGTTGTCCGCGGCGAAGATGGCCGTATTAGGGCCTTCTTGGACATGTGCCGCCACCGGGGGATGCGGGTTTGTCGGGCGGAAATGGGGAATGCAAGCCACTTCCGCTGTCCCTTCCACGGCTGGACTTACCGCAACGACGGAACCTTGGTGGGCGTACCAGCGGAGCGGGAAGCCTTCGGCGAGGGTTTTCAAAAGTCGGAATGGGGCCTTTTCCCGATCCCGAAGCTGGCGGAGGTGGATGGGCTTATCTTTGGGAACCTGGACCCCGGAGCGCCCTCGTTGGAGGAATGGTTGGGCGATGCGCGGTGGTACCTCGAGCTGGTAACCCGCCGAAGCCCAGCTGGCCTCGAGGTCCTCGGACCCCCACAACGCTTTGTTGTCAACACCGACTGGGCTTGCCTTGCAAAGGTCAGGAGGACGGGTGTATATCTCTCTCCTGATGGG